>NZ_JAGPXJ010000240.1:0-392 GCF_018070605.1 Streptomyces sp. B15 | reverse complement strand
ACCCTCCTGAATCCATTATCATTTCAACTCGTTTTTTAGAGACCTTGCCTCAGCGAGAATTCTCCTGCGGCATCAGTGAAATGCTGAAAATTGGCTTCATTCATGATAGACCGCTTTTTCAGCAGTTGCTTGCTAGTCCAAAAATAGGCCCTTATCCGGGACTTGAAGACCTCATTTGTCAATCGATTGCCAACAAAAAACGCATTGTTGAACAGGACGAGTTTGAAAATGGCTTGCGCATGTCCTTAAATTTTGGGCATACCCTTGGCCATGCTATTGAATCGCTCTGCCACCATGATTTTTACCATCATGGTGAAGCCATCGCCATTGGCATGGTAGTGGATGCCAAATTAGCTGTTTTAAAAGGACACTTATCTCAAGAAGACTTGGAT
>NZ_JAGPXJ010000239.1:0-396 GCF_018070605.1 Streptomyces sp. B15 | reverse complement strand
ACCAGCCGGGTGGCCATCTCCGCGGGAGCGGAGGCGTCCACGAGCACGTGCACGTTGCCCTCCCCGGTCTCGATCACGGGCACCGTGGCGTTCGTGACCACGGACTGGATCAGGCCGCGCCCGCCGCGCGGGATGAGCACGTCCACCTTGCCGCGGGCACCCATCAGGGCGTTGGCGCCGTCCCGGCCGTAGTCGTCCACGGTCTGGACGCAGTCCACGGGCAGCTTGGCGTCCGCGAGGGCGTCCCGCAGGACACCCACGAGGGCCCGGTTGGAGTCGAACGCCGCGGAGCCGCCGCGCAGCAGCACGGCGTTGCCGGACTTCACGGCGATCCCGGCGATGTCCACGGTCACGTTGGGGCGGGCCTCGTAGATCACGCCCACCACGCCCATGGGC
>NZ_JAGPXJ010000035.1:0-66869 GCF_018070605.1 Streptomyces sp. B15 | reverse complement strand
ATCCGGCGCCGCCACCGCGCCCGTCGCGACGCCATGATCGCGGCCATCCGCACCCGGTTGCCGCACGCCCGTGTGCACGGCGCCGCCGCGGGGCTGCACCTGATGGTCACCTTGCCGCCGGGCGTCCGCGACACCGAGCTGGCCGCCCGCGGCCTCGCACTCGGCGTCAAGACCCAGCCGCTGTCCTGGCACACCCAGCGGCCCGACCGGCCCGGCCTCGTCCTCGGCTACGCGGCCGCCACCCCCACGGCGATCGCCGAGGGCATCGCCGTGCTCGCCTCGCTGTGCCCGGTGCCTCCCCGATGACCGCGCCGGGTGCCCCGCTGGAGACCGGTACGCCGAGCCGCCGGGACCACGGCCCGGGTCAGATGCCCGGCCGGTAGCGCAGTGGGTGGTCGGCGGGGATCTGGACCAGGACGAGGCGGTGGCCGTCCGGGTCGGCGATCCACATCTCGACCAGGCCCCAGGGCTCCTTGACCGGCGGTCGGACAATCGTGGCTCCCGCCGCGCGCAGCTCCTCATGCGCGGCGGAGGCGTCTGCGACCTGGAGCCAGAGCTGGAGGGAGGGGGTCGGGGGCTGGTCGCTGCGCCCGGAGACCTCGAGGAAGCCGCCGCCCAGGAAGTAGACGGTGCCTCGCTCGGGACCGGTACCGAACTCGCGGGCGATCTCCAGGCCGAGCGTCTCGCCGTAGAAGGCCCGCGACCTGTCCGGATCGGTGGGCCGCAGCAGAACCCGGCTGCTCAGAACATGCACCATGCCCGCACTCTAGTTCCGCGATCGGCCAGATAGGGTCGGCGGACATGAGCGACACCGCACAGCGGGGCGAGCTGCCCCTGACCTTCCGCCATGCCACCGAGGCGGACATCCCCGTCCTCACCGAGCTCGTGGAGTCCGCCTACCGGGGCGAGGCGAGCCGTGCGGGCTGGACCACCGAGGCCGATCTGCTGGACGGCCGGCGCACCGACCCGGAGGGGGTCGCCGCCGTGGTCCGCGACCCGAAGAGCATCATGCTGGTCGTCGAGCGGGACGGCGCCGTCATCGCCTGCTGCCAGCTCGAACACCGGGGCCGGGAGGCGTACTTCGGCATGTTCGCCGTCAGCCCCCGGCTGCAGGGCGGCGGGGTCGGCCGCGCGGTGCTGGCGGAGGCCGAGCGCACGGTGCGTGCCGAGTGGGGCGCCAAGCAGATGCAGATGCAGGTGATCCGGCAGCGCGAGGACCTGATCGCCTGGTACGAGCGGCGCGGCTACACCCGCACCGGCGAGCTGAGCCCCTTCCCCTACGGCGACGAGCGCTTCGGCATTCCGCAGCGCACCGACCTGGCCTTCGAACTGCTGGTCAAGCCGCTCGGCGAGTGACCGGGCGCCGCGGCCGGGTCCGCGACGGCCTCAGCCGGAACGCTCCACCGCCCGCTTGACGGCGGGCATGTCGGTGACCACGCCGTCCAGTCCCAGCTCGCGGGCGCGGGTCAGCTCCTCGTCGGTGTTGACGGTCCAGCTGATGACCTCGATCCCGGCGTCGTGTGCCCTGCGCACGATCTGGGCGTCGATGTGCTGCAGCTCCAGCGAGATCATGCCCGCGCCCAGTTCCTGGGCCCGTTCGGGGGCGGTGGGCGAGGAGCGTCCCGCCACCAGTACGAGCGGGATGTCGGGCAGCTGCCGCCGGGTCTCGCGCAGCGCCTCGGCGTGGAAGGAGATCACGGTCACCCGCTCGTGCAGCTGCCGCCGCTCGATGGTCTCGGCGAGCACCCGCGCGGCGGCGCGGTCCTTGATCTCCGCCTGCAGCGGACTGCGCACCGCGTCCACGACCTCCTCGAAGACGGGCACCCGCTCGCCCTGACCGGCGTCCAGCTCGCGCAGCTCGGCCAGGGTGAAGTCGCCGATCGGGCCGCTGCCGTCGGTCGTGCGCGCGACGTCCGCGTCGTGCATCACCACCAGCTCGCCGTCCTTGCTCAGATGCAGGTCGAGTTCGAGGACGTCGAGCCCTTCGCGTTCGGCGCGGACGAAGGAGCGCAGCGTGTTCTCAGGCTCGACGCCCATCACTCCGCGGTGTCCGACGGTCAGCAGTGGCACGGCCCTCTCGCTTTCGTGCGGGGACGACGGTGGGCCGCCAGACTAGCGGGCTTCGCCCCGCATCCTGCCGGACACCGTGGGAACCCCAGGAGAAATGGAAAAGGAGGCGGCCTGAACGGTGAGAGGCCGGAAAAACTACGGTCTACCCCCGTGATCGGCAGGATAATCTTCTGTGTTCTCCCCTTGAGGCGAGGCGCTCATCCGGATACGGTGGCCGCACGCTAGTTTCTCCTGTGGAGGGGTCAACATGACGGAAATTCTTTCGCCCGCACCCGCTCAGGGCGGCGTTTCGCCGTCACCGGGCGGAGCTGTCGAGAGCGTGGCCGCACACCCCGCCTGGTCGGCGCTGAAGACCGCCGTGGAGGCCGTCCGCCCGGCCCAGGTCAAGGACGGCTCGATCGACTTCGACGCCGAGGGCGCCCCCGACCGTCAGGAGATCCGGACCGAGCTGGACCGCGTCGTGGCCGCGGTGGAAGAGCTCTCCCCGCTGCTGCCGCACGACGCCGAGTACCACCGTGCTGTCGTGACCGATCTGCGTCGCTGGGCCGACGACGGCTTCGGCGTGCCCGACTTCCTGGACTCGCTGCTGGCCTTCCAGCCCGCGCACAACCGCGCCGACGGCCTCCAGCACCTGGTCGTCTTCCCGATGTACACGCAGAACGGCAACCCGAACCGCAATCTGGAGGCGGTCGTCCTGCGCATGGTCTGGCCCGACTGGCTGGCCGAGCTGGAGCGCACCCGCTACGACAACCCGCTGTTCTGCGGCATCACCTTCGAGGACTTCACCTCCGGCTACGACACCCACTCCGCCGTGCTCTTCCCGGAGACCATCGCCGTGCGCGAGGCGCCCGAGCGCTTCAGCTGGGGCGGCATCTTCTGCGACCGCGAGGCGGCCCGCTTCCGCCGCGTCGTCCAGGCCGCCTGCGAGGTCACCAGCCTCGAACTCCCCGAGGACGCCCAGCAGCTGCTCGCCGACCAGGAGCGCTGCCAGCAGACGTTCGTGTTGTGGGACATGGTCCACGACCGCACCCACAGCCACGGCGACCTGCCCTTCGACCCCTTCATGATCAAGCAGCGGCAGCCGTTCTGGATGTACGGCCTGGAGGAGCTGCGCTGCGATCTGACCGCCTTCCACGAGGGCGTGAAGCTGGAGGCCGACGGGGTGCCGCAGGGGCGGGACGTGCAGTACGCGATGCTCCTGGAGCGGCTCTTCCGCTTCCCCGTCACCGGCGAGCGCAAGCGCAACTACGACGGCCTCGGCGGGCAGCTGCTGTTCGCCTATCTCCACCAGCACGACGCGCTGCGCTGGCGGGACAACAAGCTGTCCATCGACTGGGACCGCGCCCGCCGGGTGACCGTCGCGCTGCGCGAGGAGATCGAGACGCTCTACCGCGCCGGCATCGACCGGCCCAAGATCGTCCACTGGTTCAAGGCCTATGAGCTGGTCTCCACCTATCTGGCCCCGCACCCCGGCTCCACCTGGGCCAAGGGCCCGGACGCGCTGGACCTGACCCTCCCGCCGCGCAAGCTGGTGGACGAGGTGTTGCCGGACGAGTTTCCGCTCAGCATGTTCTACGAGGCCCTCGCGAAGAAGCTGCGGGGTGTGATCGCATCGACCCAGGGCATCACCGCTGCCGGTCCGGTCCGGGCCGCCGCCGCATGAGCGGGCCGCCCGCAGGGCACAGCGGAGGGTCAGAGCGCGAGGAGGCGACGGAGATGACAGGCAGCACGGACTCGACGACACGGCGGGGCTACGAGGGCAACGGCGAGGGCGACCTGCAGGGGCGGGTGATCGCGGTCGCGGGCGCGGCCGGGCCCGCGGGGCAGGCCACGCTGCTGCGGCTCGCGGAGGAGGGCGCCACCGTCGTGGCGTGCGACGCGGATGCCGAGCGCCTCGCGCAGGCCGTGGACGCCGCACGCTTCGCCCATGGCGGAGCCACCGTCACCGGTGACACCGTCGACCTGCTCAGCCTGGAGGAGACCCGGGCGTGGGCGGACAAGACGGAGAAGGAGTTCGGCCGCGTCGACGGTCTGGTGCACCTGGTCGGCGGCTGGCGTGGCTCCTCGTCGTTCGCCGAGACGGACCTGGCCGACTGGGACACCCTGCACAACCTCCTCGTCCGCACCCTCCAGCACACCTCCCTCGCGTTCGAGGCCCCGCTCAAGCGCACGGGCGATGGCCGGTTCCTGCTGATCAGCGCGCTGGGCGCGAGCAAGCCGACCGCCGGCAACGCCGCCTACGCGGCCTCCAAGGCGGCGGCCGAGGCATGGACGCTGGCGCTCGGCGACTCCTTCCGCAAGGCGGGGGGCGAGGACGGGCCGCCGGCGGCCGCTGTCATCCTGGTGGTCAAGGCACTGGTGCACGACCAGATGCGCGCCGACCGGCCGAACGCGAAGTTCGCGGGCTTCACGGACGTCAAGGACCTCGCGAAGGCCGTGGTCGACACCTGGAACAAGCCCGCCGAAGAGCTGAACGGAACCCGCCTGTGGCTGACGCCCAACCCCTGAACCGATCCGCCCGGCCCCAGGCGGAGCCGGCCACCGAAGCCACCGACGCCAAGCGCCGTCACGATCCGGACATCCGCGGTTTCGCCAGTGACAACTACGCGGGCGCGCACCCGGAGATCCTGGCGGCGCTGGCGGTGGCCAACGGCGGCCACCAGTCCGCCTACGGCGCGGACGAGTACACCGAGCATCTGCAGACCGTCGTCCGCAGCCACTTCGGGCGGCGCGCCGAGGCGTTCCCGGTCTTCAACGGCACCGGGGCCAACGTCGTCGCGCTGCAGGCGCTCACCGACCGCTGGGGTGCGGTGATCTGCGCCGACACCGCGCACATCCACGTCGACGAGTGCGGAGCCCCCGAGCGGGTCGGCGGTCTGAAACTGCTCACCGTGCCCACCCCGGACGGAAAGCTCACCCCCGAGCTGATCGACCGGGAGGCGTTCGGCTGGGACGACGAGCACCGCGCCATGCCGCAGGTGGTCTCGCTGGCACAGAACACCGAGCTGGGCACCCTCTACACGGTGGAGGAGATACGCGCCCTGTGCGACCATGCGCACGAGCGCGGCATGCTGGTCCACCTCGACGGGGCCCGTATCGCCAACGCGGCCGCCGCGCTGGACGTCCCGATGCGTGCGTTCACCAACGCCGCGGGCGTGGACATCCTCTCCTTCGGTGGCACCAAGAACGGCATGCTCTTCGGTGAGGCCGTCGTGGTGCTCTCCCCGGACGCGGTCCGCCACATGAAGCACCTGCGCAAGCTGTCGATGCAGCTCGCCTCCAAGATGCGCTTCATCTCGGTGCAGTTGGAGGCGCTGCTCGCGGGCGACCTGTGGCTGCGCAACGCCCGCCATTCCAATGCGATGGCGCAGCGCCTGGCCGAGGGCGTCAGGGCGGTGGACGGCGTGGAGATCCTCCACCCCGTCCAGGCCAACGCCGTCTTCGCCCGCCTGCCGCACGATGTGAGCGAGCGTCTGCAGAAGCGCTACCGCTTCTACTTCTGGGACGAGGCCGCCGGCGACGTGCGCTGGATGTGCTCGTACGACACCACCGAGCAGGACGTGGACGGCTTCCTCGCCGCGCTCCGCGAGGAGATGGCCCGGTAGGGAAGGCACCTGCCCCGACCGTCTGAATATTTATGCAGCCCACCGTAATTCCATTGAGCTACGGTGGGCTGCGCCCTAGGCTGACGTGGCATGATGCTCACACCCGTCACCGCCGACGAGTCCGCCTATCTGGCCGCCGACGAAGTCGTCGACCACACCCACCCGCTGGTCCGCGAGACGGCTGCCCGGCTGAGTGCCCGTACCGACGGCGATCTGGCCGCATACGCCCGCGCCGCCTACGAGTTCGTCCGTGACACCATCCCGCACTCCGCCGACGTGGACGACTGGCGCCTCACCTGGCGCGCCTCCGACGTGCTCGCCCAGCGGGTCGGCATCTGTCACGCCAAGTCCCATGCCCTGGTCGCCCTGTTGCGCGCGGAGGGCATCCCCGCGGGCTTCTGTTACCAGAAGCTGAACGTGCTGCACGGGCTGATCGCGCTGCGGCTCCCCGGTGCGCGGCGCTGGGTGCGGCAGGACGCGCGGGGCAACAAGCCGGGGGTGAACGCGCAGTTCAGCCTCGACCGCGAGCAGCTGGCCTTCTCCGTCTGGCCGGAGAAGGGCGAGTGCGACTATCCGGTGCTCTACGCCGAGCCCCACCCGGTCGTCCTGCGTGCGCTGCGGCACGCCAGGGACCGTGCGCACCTGTGGCACCTGCTGGACACGGCGCTGTAGTCCGGTGTCCGGGCGGGGTGCCGCATGGATGGCGCCCCGCCCGCGGGCGTGCCGGCAACTGGCGTGATCACTCCGTTCCTCCGCGGCCCCGGGTGTGCGGCGAAACATGGTTGTGACACAGTGGCAGATGTATAGATGGCCGATACACGTGACCTTCGGTGAACATTCCTCACGGGGGGTGGGAGCCTGTCGGCCTGCGCACCGAAGGTCGGAGCCGGAGGAAGAAGCATGTGCGGAATCACCGGATGGGTCTCCTACGACAGGAACCTGGTCTCCGAGCGGACGACCGTCGACGCCATGACGAACACCATGTCCTGCCGCGGTCCGGACGACGCCGGCACCTGGATGGCCGGGCCTGCCGCGCTGGGACACCGCAGGCTCGCGATCATCGATCTTCCCGGCGGCAGGCAGCCGATGACCGTCGAGACCCCCGAGGGCACCGTCGCCCTGGTCTACTCGGGGGAGACCTACAACTACACCGAGCTGCGCCGCGAACTGACCGGCCGCGGCCACCGGTTCGGCACCGACTCGGACACCGAAGTGGTCCTGCGCGCCTATCTGGAGTGGGGCCCGGCCCTCGCCGAGCGGCTGAACGGCATGTACGCCTTCGCCATCTGGGACGGCCGCTCCAAGCAGTTGGTCATGGTGCGCGACCGGATGGGCATCAAGCCGTTCTACTACGCCGAGACCGCCGACGGCGTGCTGTTCGGCTCGGAGCCCAAGGCGATCCTCGCCAACCCGCTGGCCCGCCGCGAGGTCTCACTCGATGGCCTGCGTGAACTGTTCGCCTTCGTCAAGACGCCCGGCCACGCCGTGTGGGAGGGCATGCGCGAGGTCGAGCCGGGCACGGTGGTGACCGTCGGTGAGAGCGGCGTGCGCACCCACGTCTACTGGCAGTTGGAGACCCGGCCGCACACCGACGACAAGGACGAGACGGTCGCGCGGGTGCGTGAGTTGCTGGACGACATCGTGCGCCGACAGCTCGTCTCCGACGTACCGCGCTGCACCCTGCTGTCCGGCGGACTCGACTCCTCGGCGATGACCGCACTGGCGGCCCGCCGGCTCCGCGAGAGCGGTGAGACGGTACGCAGCTTCGCCGTCGACTTCGTCGGGCAGACCGAGAACTTCGTCCCCGACGAGCTGCGTGGCACCCCCGACACGCCGTTCGTGCACGACGTCGCCCGCGAGTCCGCGACCGAGCACCAGGACATCGTCCTCAGCTCCGGCGACCTCGCCGACCCCGAGGTGCGCTCCCGCGTCATCAGGGCCCGCGACCTCCCCATGGGCCTGGGAGACATGGACGCCTCGCTCTATCTGCTGTTCAAGGCCATCCGGCAGCACTCGACGGTCGCGCTGTCCGGCGAGTCGGCCGACGAGGTCTTCGGCGGCTACAAGCAGTTCTTCGACGAGGAGGCACGCAAGGCCGAGACGTTCCCGTGGCTGGTCCAGTTCGCCCGGAACATGGGTCAGGACAGCGATGTCCTCGACGACTCCCTCGCCCGCGCCCTCGATCTGCCCCGCTATGTGCGCGACAGCTACTCCTCGGCCGTCTCCGGTGTCCAGCGCCTGGAGGGGGAGAGCGACTTCGAGTACCGGATGCGGGTGATCTGCCACCTCCACCTCACCCGGTTCGTCCGCGTCCTGCTCGACCGCAAGGACCGCGCCAGCATGGCCGTCGGCCTGGAGGTGCGCGTACCGTTCTGCGACCACCGACTGGTCGAGTACGTCTACAACACCCCCTGGGCGCTCAAGTCGTTCGACGGCCGGGAGAAGAGCCTGCTGCGTGCGGCGACCGCCGACGTGCTGCCCCGTTCCGTCTACGAACGGGTCAAGAGCCCCTACCCCTCCACGCAGGACCCGAAGTACCACGCGGCACTGCAGGGGAACGTCAAGGAGCTGCTGGCCAAGCCCTCCCACCAGGTCTTCGACCTGGTCAGCAAGGACTGGCTGAAGCACGCGGTCCAGGTCGAGACCCCGCAGATCACCCAGGCCGGCCGGCGCGGTCTGGAGCGCGTCCTCGACCTGGCGCTGTGGATCGACATGTACGCACCGACGCTTACACTCTCCTGATCAAGACCTGATCGGCGCACGATCCGCTGATCCGGTCAGGACGAGACATGGGGGAGCGATGGGGACCCGGCAGGACGCGGCGTTCGAGATGGTCCTGGCCCTGCACCGGCTGCTGCGGTCGCTGCGGCGGGCCAGCCCCACGGGGGGCCTGCAACCCACCCAGCTGATCGTCCTGTCGATGCTGACGGAGGCCGGTCCCAGCAGGATCGGCGTCGTCGCCGACCGGGTCCCCTGCTCCCAGCCGACAGCCACCTCCGTCGTGGCGGAGCTGGAGACGCTGGGGCTCGTCCGCAGAGAGCCCGACCCCACCGACGGCCGCGCCACGCGCGTGGCCGTCACCGAGGAGGGCGTCAGCGCGCTGCGCGGCGTGGCACACGGCGAGGCGGAGGTGCTGCTGGAGCGCCTCGGCACGCTGTCGGACGAGGAGGCCGCGCGGGTGCTGGCGGCGGCCCCGCTGCTGCGGCTGCTCGCGGACGCGGGCCGGTGAGGGGGTGCCCCTGCCCGTTGTCTGCGGACTGCGGATGCGTTGTCGTCGCCGGGGGGCACCCCCCAACCTTCGGGCGGTGGTACCCCCGCCCGGCCGAAGTCCCCGGCCTTCGGCCGGGAGATATCCCCAGGGGAGCGGTTCCCCGCGCCCCTGACGGGGCGCACTCCTCCCTACAGCGCTTGGGCCTGCGCAGGAGTGGGGGCCGTGCCGCCCAGATGGGCGGGCAGCCACCAGGCGTCGGCGGCGCTCTGTGGCGCGGCGGGGTAGGTGCGCTGGGCCGCCTCCAGCAGCTCCTGCATCCGGTCGCGCAGCCGCTCGGTGACGCTGAGTGCCGATTCTTCCCGGCCGGGCTCGATCGGTTCGCCGACCTGGATGCTGATGGGGAAGTGGTTGCGGCCGAAGTCCCGCTTGTGGCCCTTGGTCCACAGCCGCTGCGTACCCCACAGCGCCATCGGGACGAGCGGCACCCGGGCCTCCTGGGCCAGCCGGGCCGCACCCGACTTGAAGTCCTTGAGCGTGAAGGAGGGCGAGATCGTCGCCTCCGGGAAGACGCCGATGACCTCTCCGGACCGCAGCGCGCCGAGCGCATGCGCGTACGCGTCCTCGCCGCGTGAGCGGTCCACCGGTATGTGCTTCATCGCCCGCATCAGCGGACCGGAGACCTTGTGCCGGAAGACTGACTCCTTGGCCATGAACCGCACCAGCCGCTTGGCGGGGCGGGCCGCCAGCCCGGTGAAGATGAAGTCCAGATAGCTGATGTGGTTGCTCACCAGCACGGCGCCGCCGCGTGAGGGCACATGTGCGGTGCCGCGGATGTCGAAGCGCAGGTCGAGAGCCTTGAACCACGCTCGCGCCGCACCGATCACCGGCGGGTAGAGGAGATCTGCCACGTCGGGGAACCCTTCGTCTCGGGATGCCGGGATGTACTCGGGATGTCGGTACTTACGGATGCGTAACTTCCGACTGCGGCAGATCGTTCCCCAAAGCGTTGCTCCTGGCTACCCTCACGGCAGACTTGTCCGTATGCACGCCGGAAGTACGGGAAGCGAGGGGTTCGTCATGGAGCGGGCGCGGGAATCCACCCCGGCCGAAGGTCCAGGGAGGGTGAGCGCCGAGGCGATCGGCGCCGAGGAGGGGCTCGGGGAGCGGGCCACCCTCGTCCAGTTCTCCAGCGCCTTCTGCCAGCCCTGCCGTGCCACTCGTCGCACGCTCGCCGAGGTGGCCGCCATGGTCGAGGGCGTCGCCCATATCGAGATCGACGCCGAGGACCACCTGGCGCTCGTGCGGGAACTGGGGGTGACCGGCACGCCCACCGTTCTCGTTCTCGACGCCGAGGGGCGGATCGTCCAACGCGCCCAGGGGCAGCCCCGCAAGCCGGATGTCATCGCCGCGCTGGGGCGCGCCATCGCCTGAACCGCACCCCTCCCGGCGCTCCGGCGTGATCGAGATCCCGCTGCGGGGCACTCGCTTCGCACCGTCCCGCGTGATGGAGTTGGGCTGTTCACTCTCCCCGTTGGCAACGTCACACCTTGACGGTCTTGAGAACGGGGAATGTGCTGGATGTACTGACGAGTAATATTGTGGACGGACGCCCGGTCCCACCGGACCGGAACCCGTGAGTCGAAGCAGTAGGAGAGCCGGCGTGAGCTTGAGGATCGTTGTCTGTGTGAAGTACGTGCCCGACGCCACCGGTGACCGGCACTTCGCGGAGGACCTGACCACCGACCGTGAGTCGGTCGACGGCCTGCTCTCCGAGCTGGACGAGTACGCGGTCGAGCAGGCGCTGCAGATCGCGGATTCGGACGAGGTCGACGACGCGGAGATCACCGTGCTCACCGTCGGCCCGGAGGACGCCAAGGACGCCCTGCGCAAGGCGCTGTCCATGGGCGCGGACAAGGCGGTGCACGTCGAGGACGACGATCTGCACGGCACCGACGCGCTCGGCTCCTCCTACGTCCTGGCCAAGGCCATCGAGAAGACCGGATACGACCTGGTCGTGTGCGGTATGGCCTCCACCGACGGCACGATGGGCGTGCTGCCCGCGATGCTCGCCGAGCGGCTGGGCGTGCCGCAGGTGACGCTGCTGTCGGAGGTCTCCGTGGCGGACGGCAAGGTGACCGGGCGCCGCGACGGCGACGCCGCCACCGAGCAGCTGGAGGCCCAGCTCCCGGCCGTCGTCTCCGTCACCGACCAGTCGGGCGAGGCGCGTTACCCGTCCTTCAAGGGCATCATGGCCGCCAAGAAGAAGCCCGTCGAGTCGCTGGACCTCGACGACCTGGACATCGAGGCCGAAGAGGTCGGCCTGGAGGGCGCCTGGACCAAGGTCGAGGACGTGGCCGAGCGCCCGGCGCGCACCGCGGGCACCGTCGTCAAGGACGAGGGCGACGGCGGCAAGCAGCTGGCCGCCTTCCTCGCGGAGCGCAAGTTCGTCTAAGGCGGCCCGGCGCGCCGCGGTTCCCCGCGCGCCCGGTCGCGCACCTTCCCTCCGACCTCCCTTTGATCTTCCGCAGGAGAGCACCCCATGGCTGAAGTCCTTGTCTACGTCGACCACGTGGACGGCGCCGTCCGCAAGCCCACCCTCGAACTGCTGACCCTCGCCCGCCGGCTGGGCGACCCGGTCGCCGTGCACCTCGGCCCGAACGCAGAGGACGCCGCCAAGACGCTCGGCGAGTACGGCGCCACCCGTGTACTGGCCGCCGACGCGCCGGAGTTCGCCGACTACCTTGTCGTCCCCAAGGTGGACGCCCTGCAGGCCGCCTACGAGTCCGTCTCGCCCGCCGCCGTGCTGGTCCCCTCCTCCGCCGAGGGCAAGGAGATCGCCGCACGTCTCGCGGTGCGCCTCGGCTCCGGCATCGTCACCGACGCGGTCGACCTGGAGGCCGGTGACGAGGGCCCGGTGACCACGCAGTCGGTCTTCGCCGCCGCGTTCACCACCAAGTCCCGGATCACCAAGGGCACCCCGGTCATCACCGTCAAGCCGAACTCGGCCACCCCGGAGGCCTCCTCCGCCGCCGGTACGGTCGAGCAGCTGTCGGTGAGCTTCGGCGAAGCGGCCACCGGTACCAAGGTCACCTCGCGCACCCCGCGTGAGTCCACCGGCCGCCCCGAGCTGACCGAGGCCGCCATCGTGGTCTCCGGCGGCCGCGGCCTCAACGGCGCCGAGAACTTCCCGCTGATCGAGGGCCTGGCCGACTCGCTGGGCGCCGCGGTGGGCGCCTCCCGCGCCGCGGTCGACGCCGGCTGGTACCCGCACTCGCACCAGGTGGGCCAGACCGGTAAGACCGTCTCCCCGCAGCTCTACATCGCCACCGGCATCTCCGGCGCCATCCAGCACCGCGCCGGTATGCAGACCTCGAAGACGATCGTGGCCATCAACAAGGACTCCGAGGCCCCGATCTTCGACCTGGTCGACTACGGCGTGGTCGGCGACCTGTTCGAGGTCGTCCCCCAGCTGACCGAGGAGATCAAGACCCGCAAGGGCTGACGCCTTTCGAGCGCTCCAAGCCCTTCGAGAGTTCGCACAGGAGCCCCGCACCGATCGTTCGGTGCGGGGCTCCTCGGCGTTTGTCGGAGACGCGGGCCTGCCCGGTCAGAAGGCGAAGACGGAGGCGCCCTCGGCCCGCTTCATGCAGTTGTTGCCGTAGACGCGCTCGTGGTCGACGCGCTTGCCCTCCCACACGCCCTGGGCGGTCACGACGACGGGGCGCCACTCCTTGGTGCAGAAGGTGCTTCCGGTGTCGTCGGCCAGTGCTTCGAAGTCCCCGCCGGACGCCCGCAGCTGGGCGCAGGCGTTCGCGGCGGCGGGGTGGGTCCCGGACGGGCCGGGCGTGCAGCTGAGCGTGACGGCACGCTGTGGTGCCGCTGTGGCGGCGCTCTCACCGTCCGCGATGGTGAGCACCAGGGCCGAGGGTGCGTAGAGCGAGGAGGCCTTCGCAGGCGCGGCCTCGGCAGGTGCTGCCGTGAGCGCGAGGGCGCTGACGGCCCCCGTGACAGCAGCCGCCGTGGTGAGGACGGTGCGCCAGGGTGCGGTCTTCCGCATTGTGTGCTTCCTTCCGCTTTGAGGTAAGTGCCGGATCTATCGGCGAAAGTGAGTTTGCCGAGTCCGTGGGAATAAAGCACATCGACCCCATATGTTTCAGTAACGTTTCGCATTGAATCAGTGGCGGAAAGTGACACCTCCGAGGCTGTCGCAACCTGCGGCAACATCCTTTCGCGCCACGCCTGTTCGGCCCGGATGGCTTGTTACCCGGTGCTCCACGACGACCGGAAACCATGGCCGGGTCCGGTCGGCACCCCTTCGCGGCCCTGCGGGCGCGGTCGGCCAGGGCGACCCTTGACTGGCTGCTCAGGCCGCCATTAGCGTCACGGCACTGGCTTCAACGTTTTGTTGATGCCTGGTCGGTGTGCGGGAGAGGGAGTACAGATGGCGCAGGGCGGGACGGTCGGTACGAGCTTGGACAGCGGCGTGCTGGAGGGGGTCTCCCGGCTGCTCGAACCGGTGGACGCCGAACTCGCCCGGCGCTACCCGGGGGACCCGGGCACCCGGCAGCCGGTGCACACCGTGTACGTGCCCGCCGACGTCGTGACGCCCGGCACCGTGCGGGAGTGGGGCGAGGCCGCCGGTGCGCTGCTGGACGCACACGCCCCCGACGCCGCAACCCTCGCCGCGGTACTCGGCATGGACGAGGAGCTGGCCGGTCCCGTCCATGCCCGGCTCCGGGACAAGCTGCGCCGTGAGCCCGTCGAGGACCTGCGCATCGACTTCGAGGACGGCTACGGGATCCGGTCCGACGACGAGGAGGACGCCGCCGCCGTCCGGGCCGCCGAACTGATCGCCGCGGCCTTCGCGGAGGGTGCCGAGGGACCCGCGCCGTTCCGCGCCGGTATCCGGATGAAGTGCATGGAGGCGGCCGTCCGCGACCGCGGCATCCGCACCCTCGACCTCTTCCTCACCGGACTGCTGGAAGCGGGCGGGCTGCCCGACGGGCTGGTGCTGACGCTGCCCAAGGTGACCTACCCCGAGCAGGTCACCGCGATGGCCCGGCTGTGCGAGGAGTTCGAGAAGGCCCGCGGCCTGGACGCCGGCCGTATCGGCTTCGAGATCCAGATCGAGACCACCCAGTCGATCCTCGGCGCCGACGGCCGGGCCACCGTCGCCCGGCTGATCGACGCCGCGGAGGGCCGCGCCACCTCGCTGCACTACGGCACCTTCGACTACAGCGCCTCCTGCGGGGTCTCCGCCGCCTATCAGGCGATGGACCACCCGGCCGCCGACCACGCCAAGGCCGTGATGCAGGTCGCCGCCGCCGGCACCGGCGTGCGGCTCTCCGACGGATCCACCAACATCGTGCCCACCGGCGACCGGGCACAGGTGCACGACGCCTGGCGGCTCCACCACTCCCTGGTACGGCGCTCGCTCGCCCGCGCCTACTACCAGGGCTGGGACATGCACCCCGGCCACCTGCCCACCCGCTACGCCGCCGTCTACGCCTTCTACCGCGAGGGCATGCGGCGCGCGGGCGAACGGCTCGCCGCCTATGTGGGCCAGGCAGGCGGCGAGGTGATGGACGAGCCCGCGACAGCGCGCGCCCTCAGCGGCTATCTGCTGCGCGGCCTCGACTGCGGCGCGCTGGACGCCGCCGAGGTCGCCGAGGTCTCCGGACTCGACCGTGCCGAACTCGACCGGCTCGCGGGTCGCTGAAGGCGCGATGTCCCTGTTCCCCGGGCGGCCGCCCAGGTCTCGCGCGGTCGCCCGGCTCCGTCCCGCCCCGCCTTCCCGCCCTGGATCACCCCGCTGAAGCGGCCCGCGGCAGGCGGAGCCGGCCGGTCTCCGTCACGTTCGGTCAACTCCGCTGCGGGTTCAGGAAGTCGAGGGCGCTGTCGACCGTCAGCGGTGCGCCGAGAATGCGGCGATGGCTGAGACCGGTGGTGACGAGGAGTTCGGCCCGCGCGTCATGAGCCGATACGAGCCGATGGGCCTGCTGGAGGGGCACCGTCCGGTCGCCCTCGTCGTGGACGATCAGCATCGGGAGGTCGAAGTCGGCGGGCCGGTGCGTCGCGTCGAAGCGCTCCCAGACGTTCTCGACCTCCGGGAACAGCCGGGTCTCCACCTTGCGCCGCAGAACGGCACGGAGGGCGGGGTCCAGCCGGAGGAGCCGGCTGAACTCGTCGACCAGGAAGCCGAAGTCGCTCACCCCGGCGACAGCGACCAGCCGTTCCGCCTTGATCCGTTCGCGGAGTGCGAGGAAGGCGCAGAGGACGCCGAAGGAGTGCGCGAGGACGGCGTGGAAGGGACCGTACCGGTCCTGGAGGCGCCCGGCGATCTCGGCGTTCTCCAAGACGGTCGTCGTACGCCCTCCTGAGTCGCCGTGCCCCGGCGCGTCGAACGCGACCGGGCTCAGCCCCAGTGCCTCCAGCCGGGGTATGAACGCGGCGAAGCGGGAAGCGCGGGACTGCCATCCGTGCAGCATGAGTACGGGCCGCTCGCCGTCGCCCCACTGATAGGTGATCACGCGTCGGCTGCCTGAGACGAGTTCGTCGGTTCTCGCCCGTATGTGCGCCTCACGTTCGCCCGGCAGGACCTTGCCCCGCCTGAGGGGCGCACGGAAGACGGCGTACGCCATCCGTCCCGCGAGCGCCGGCGAGAGTGCCGCGCTCGCGTTGAGGGCCGACCCCAGAACCGCCTCAGCGCCGCGACTTCGTCGTCCTCCGCCGAGCTGTGTCTGCTGCGTCCGCATGCTGCCCCTCCCATGTTCTTCAGCAGAAATGTGACCGTACGGTCGTGCTGTTAGTTGCCGCAGTCTGGCACATGACCGAACGGTCGTCCACTGACTAGACTTCGGCCGCGCGACCACGGCTCGGCTGTCGCCCGGACGGCAGCCGTACGACAGGTGGCGACAACCGGAGAAGCCGCAGAAGAGGGAACGAACGGGACGGAGGGGCTGTGAAGCGCTCAGACGGACGTGTCGAACGCGGCAATCAGACCCGGCGGCTGGTCCTGGACCGAGCCGTGCGGGTCGCCTCCTGCGAAGGGCTCGACGGCCTTTCGCTGGGCCGCCTCGCCGGGGAGCTCCAGCTGAGCAAGAGCGGTGTCTTCACCTTGTTCGGCTCCAAGGAGGAGCTTCAGCTGGCGACCGTGCGGGCCGCCACCAGGATCTACACCGAACACGTCGTGCGGCCGGCCCAGGAGGCACCGGCCGGGCTCCATCGAGTGGTGCGTCTGTACGAGAGTTGGCTGAGCTACTCGCGGGAGCGGGTCTTTCCCGGCGGCTGCTTCTTCTTCTCCGTCTCCGCCGAGTTCGACGCGCGCGAGGGCCGCGTCCACGACAGCATCGCCCAGGCCCGCGCCGACTGGACCGCCTTCGTCGAACGCACCCTCGACGAAGCCCGGCAGACCGGAGAGCTCGCCGAGGACACCGACGTCCCACAGCTCGCCTTCGAGATCATCGCTCTGCTGGAGGCCGGCAACGCCGAGTCGGTACTGCACGGCGACGCCTCGGTGGACGCGAAGCCGTACGAGCGCGCCCGGCGCGGGATCCGCCACCGGCTGGCGGCCGCCGCCACCGATCCGGCGGCCCTGCCCGCCGGCGACTGACACCGCAGGTGGTGCCTACGGGTGCAGCGCGCCGCCGACGGCTGCCGCTCTCCGCCGCCGCGGGCACCGACCGTCGCCGCAACGCCCCGCCACGTCCGGCCGCTCCCTCGGACCGGCTCAGGAGTCGACGCTCAGCCGCTCCCAGTCGTCGGCGAGGGCGGTCAGTTCCCGCAGGAGCCGGTCGCGGTCCGCCGAGTCGTACCGTTCGAGGAGCCGCTCGTCCAGCTTCCGTGCCCGGGCGTCGGCCGTCTGAAGCGCCCGCTCGCCCTCCGGGGTGAGGAAGAGCAGTTTGCGGCGGCCGTCCGCCGCGGCGGTTCTCCGCTCCAGCAGCCCGCGGTCCTCCAGCCGCCGGGCAAGATCCGCCATGGTGGAGCTGTCCAGCGCCACGGCGCAGGCGAGCGAGGTCTGGTCGTTGCCCGGGTTGGCCCCCACCGTCGTCAGAACGGCGAACTGCGGTCCGGTCAGTGTCTGGCCGACAGCACGCAACCACGCCCCTGCATACGCCTGATACAGGCGCCGCACCTGGTAGCCGGCCGCGGTCCGCAGTACGTCAGGGGCGGCCAGGGCGGTCGGCGCGGCCTCGGAGGGGCTCGTCGCCGCGGGTTGGGCAGGAGAGGTCGATTCCGGGGTCTTGTCAGCCATGACCCCACTTAAGCACGGGAGTTGGACCCTCCCGCGGGCACGGTTGACGGGGCGGATTCCTCGGGGGTAGCCGGTGCCCGAGGGCGTCGTCGCCATCGCGCGGGCGCCGAGGGCGACACAGCCCGAGAAGGTGCGCCGGCGCTCCGCTGCCGCCCGTCCACGGCGCCTACCGCATGGTGCCGAGGTGGAATCAGTCCTCGTCAGGTGCCGTCCTCTCCGGCTTCTCGGGTATCACAGAGGTCTGTGATGCCCTTGGTGCTCCGGACGGCGTCTCGTCCAAACCCGGGCGGTCTCAGTCGCCGGGCGGGATCTCGCCCGAGCCGCGGGCGATCAGGGTCGTGGGGCGCGAGACGGTACGGGGCTCGTCGTCGGCGCCGTCCAGCCGCCTGAACAGCAACTCGGCTGCGCTGCGGCCGAGATCCGCCGGGTCCTGGGCGACGACCGTGACCGGGGGCGAGAGCAGATCGGCGAGCTCGAAATCGTCGAAGCCGACCAGCGCCACGGGCCGTTCCCGCCGCTCGGGCGCCGCCAACTCCCGCACCAGCGTGACCGTCACCCGGTTGTTGCCGGAGAAGAACGCGGTCACCGGCTCGGTACCGTCGGTGCCGTCCAGCATGCGGGCGGCATCGGCCCGTACCCGGTCGGAGTCCGTGCTGCCGGGCGCCACCCAGGAGTCGGCCACCGGCAGCCCCGCCTCCGCCATCGCGGCCCGATAGCCCCGCAGCCGCTCCTTGGCGGTGTGGATGCCGGGCCGGTCGCCGATGAAGCCGATACGCCGGTGCCCGTGCGCGATCAGGTGGGCGACGCCGGTCCGAGCGCCCTCGAAGTTGTCGGAGAGCACCAGGTCGGCCGCTATCCGCCCCGGTGGCCGGTCGACGAAGACGGTGGCGACCCCCGCGGCGATCTCCGGCGCCAGATAGCGGTGGTCGTCGCTGGCCGGCACGATCACCAGCCCGTCGACACGGCGGGCGCACAGCGCCAGCGCCAGCTCCTGCTCCCGCTCCGGGTCCTCCGCGCTCGATCCGTTGATCAGCAGCGCGCCGTGGGCCCGCGCGACCTCCTCCACCGCCCGGCTGAGCGGCGAGTAGAACGGGTCGGCCAGGTCCTCCAGCACCAGACCGACGCTGGCCGTGGTGCCCTTGCGCAGTACCCGGGCGCTGTCGTTGCGCCGGAAGCCGAGCGAGGTGATGGCCTCCTGCACCCGCCGCTCGGTGTCGCTGGAGACTCCCGCCTCGCCGTTGACGACCCGGGAGACGGTCTTGAGACCCACGCCTGCCCGCGCCGCCACGTCCTTCATGGTCGGGCGACCCGCATGGCGGCGTCCCCCTCGGCGCGCCACGGCCGCCCGGGAGCCCGCGGGGGCCGGGTCCGCGGGCAACGGGGGACGTGCGGGGTCGGCGGTGTGAGAGGCGTCGGCGGCCACAGGTCATGTCCTTGTCGTTGATCGCGATTACGCAGCAGCATAGCGGCGGTACCGGCAGCGGTCTGGACAACGTTGTCAGATCACGTAAGTCTTGCCAGACTGAGGCGGTCCGCCCCGCGCACCGTGCGGGTCCGTCCCACCGCACGCGCAGGAGTCGACCGCCATGCCCAACGACCTCGTCGCCGCGCTCGACATCGGCGGTACCAAGATCGCGGGTGCGCTGGTGGACAGCGGCGGCGGACTGCTGGCCCGCGTCCAGCGGCCCACCCCGGCGCAGGAGAGCGCGGAGCGGCTGCGTGCGACCGTCGACGAGGTGGTCGGCGAACTGGCCGCCACCGCGCACTGGCACCGCGTCGGCGCCGTCGGTATCGGCAGTGCGGGACCCGTGGACGCCAAGGCCGGCACCGTCAGCCCGGTCAACATCCCCGCTTGGCGCGACCACCCGCTGGTCGCCGACGTACGCGCACGGGCGGGCGGCCTCCCCGTCTCGCTGATCGGCGACGGCCCGGCCATCGCCGCGGCCGAGCACTGGCAGGGCGCCGCCAAAGGCCGCACCGACGCCCTGTGCATGGTTGTCTCCACGGGCGTCGGCGGGGGTCTGATCCTGGGCGGTACCCTCCACTCCGGGCCCACCGGAAACGCCGGTCACATCGGGCACATCAGCGTCGACATGGACGGCGACCCGTGCCCCTGCGGCTCGCGCGGCTGCGTCGAAACCATCGCCAGCGGCACCAACATCGCCCGCCGCGCCCTGGAGTCGGGCTGGCGGCCCGGTCCTGACCAGGACGCCACAGCGGCGGGAGTCGCCGCGTCCGCCCGCGCCGGCGACCCGGTGGCCCGTGCCGCCTTCGGCCGCGCCGCGCGCGCACTGGCCGCCTCCATCGCGGCCACCGCCGCCCTGGTCGAACTCGACATCGCGGTCATCGGCGGCGGGGTCGCCCGCGCCGGCGAGGTCCTCTTCGCCCCGCTCCGCGCGGAACTGGAGCGCTACGCGACCCTGCCCTACATCCAGCACCTCGAACTGACCCCCGCCGCCACCGGCACCGACGCCGGACTGATCGGCGCCGCAGCAGCGGGCTGGCGACTGCTGGGCGAACGCGTGGCATAGGGGCCGGGTCGGCAGTCCGGGCGAAGCAGCGCCGCTCCGGCGAGCGGCGCTGATCCGGCGAAGTGGTGCTGATCCTGCGAGAGGGTGGCTGATCCGTCGGGGGAAGCGGCGCTCATCCGGTGAAGCGGCGCTCCGGTGGAAGAGCACCGCTCCAGTGGAAGAGCGGCGCCCCGGCCGAAGAACAGCGCCCCGGCCGAAGAACAGCGCTCCGGGGGAAGAGCGGCGCTCTCGGAGCGGAGCGCCGTTCTGTCCGGCGCGCCGGGGGGGACCCGGTGGGCCTACAGTTCGTGCTTGCCGTGCCGGAGGGGTTCTTCCGGTTCGGCCGCACTGGCCGGGGAGACGGGGGAGGAGCCGGGGGTGTCGGGCGGGATGTCGGGTCCCGCGGCACGGGGGTCGCCGCCGGAGGGCTCGGCGCCGGACGCGAGCTGGTCAAGGCGCGCGGTCAGGGTCTGCTTGACCTGCGGCCGGTCGGCGTGTGCCTGCTCGTACTCCAGGAGCTGCCGCACCTCGTCACTTCCCAGCGACCTGATCCGGTGCTCCACACTCCCCGCCGGCAACTGGTCGTAGTCGGGCAACGGCAGGGAGTTCGGCTGCTGTGCTGACATCAGGTTCCGGCCTCCTATGTGGCAGGGATTCCGGTTTCTTCGGCGCCGACTCGTCGGTCACTTCGCCAGCCGGCGCCGTGGTCTCCAGGCTGCGGCCTCTTCGGGTACGCCGCAGCCCAGCGGGTATCCAGCTCCGGCGTGCGGCACACGTCCCTGCCGGCGGCCTCGTGCGCTGCTCCGTCGCCGTCCGCCGCACCGCCCCGGTTGCGTCCGAGTACATCGCGCACCTGGGACGGCAGGTTCAGCCGGTGGCCGACGGGGCCTGCGCCGCGGCGCGGGCGTACGCGGACGGGGTGACGCCCACGGCGGCGGTGAAGTCGCGCACCAGGTGGGCCTGATCGCTGTACCCGAGGTCGGCGGCCAGCCGGGCCCAGTCCGTCTCGGGGTGGGTGGTGGCGTGCTCCATGGCCTCATGGACGCGGTACCGCAGGATCGTCCACTTCGGAGTCACCCCGACGTAGGTGGCGAACAGTCGCTGAAGGGTACGCACGGACATGCCCGAGTCCGCGGCGAGACGTTCGACGCGCAGTACGGAGCGGTCCGTACGCACCCGGTGTGCCAGCGCCATGGCCCGCTCGGCGGCCGGGTCCCGGGCGGGGGAGAGGGAGAGCAGGAAGGTGTCGAGCGCCGTCACCCGCTCGTCCTCCCGGTCCGGGGCCAGGATCCGGGACGGTACGTCCTCGGTGGAACCGAACGCCTCTTCGAGGGGTAGTTGGCGGCCGGTCAGCGCGGAGAGCGGGCGGGGCGGCGTGAGGAAGGGGCGGAAGCCGCCGGGCCGGAACTGCACCCCGCACACCCGGCCGACCTCCTCCAATTTGGTCGAGAACACGCCGGTGCCCACCCCGGCGACCAGTCCGGTCCAGGGAGCGAGGTCCGCCGGCCCGCGCCGCTCGAAGACCACGTTGACGCACGGGTGCGGCACCACCTGGGAGACATACGGTTCCTCCAGGTCCCAGTCGATCAGCCAGTAGTGCTCGACCCATCGACGGAGCGGTTCGGCAGGGAGTCTGCGGCGGAACCGGACCCGGGCCAGCAGACCGGGAGCCAGCACGATGCCCCGGGTGTCCCGGCGGGGACCGGGGCCTGGGACCTCGTCATCGTCGCTTCGGGCTGCCATGGCGGAAATACTATGTCGTGTTTCTTCAAGTGCCTGGGGACCGCCGGGCATAGCGTGACGGTATGGCGAACGCACTCTCTCCCCTCATCGACAGCGCCGCGCGCGCGACCGATCCGGTGATCAGCGGTATCAAGGATGAACAGCTCACCTGGCCCACGCCCTGCTCCGAGTACGACGTGCGGGCACTGCTGAACCACCTCTTCCACGTCGTCGTCAGCTTCCAGGCGCTCGCCGCCAGGGGAACCGCCGACTTCAGCACCACGCCCGACTATCTCGAAGGGGACTGGCGCAGCCGATTCGGCGACGAGACGGTCAAACTGGCCGAGGCGTGGTCGGCGCCCGACGCGCTGGAGGGCGTCTCCCAGGGCATGGGGCTGCCACAGCGCACGGTTGCGTTCATGGTGATGGGCGATCTGGTCATCCACGGCTGGGACCTGGCGCGGGCCACCGGACAGGACTACCGGCCCGATCCGGCCGCGCTCGGTGAAGTCGGACCCGAGTTCGAGGAGATGGCTCCCATGGCCCGGAAGGCCGGGGTGTTCGGCGAGGAGATCCCCCCGCCGCCCGAGGCCACCCCGCTCGAGCGGCTGCTCATGCTCACCGGGCGTGACCCCGGCTGGTCCCCCAGCTGACCGGTGCCCCCGTCCGTCCGGCAGTAGCTTCCGTCCGGCGGCACCCCTTCGTCCGGCAGCAGCCCTCCATCCGCCGGCGACCGGCGTCCGGCCGTGCCCGGCCCCTCCCGCGGGGTCGCACGCGCCTGCCGTACGCGCCGGGGCGCGGGCGCCGTGCCTCTTCCGGCGCCGGGAGAGCCGCCCCGGCGCGTTTCCCGCACCGGGTGATGCGGGCAACTGAACGGGGAAACGGATGAGGGGGGAACACCGTGATCGTCTGGCTGAACGGAGCGTTCGGCGCGGGCAAGACCACCGCGGCGTACGAACTCCTGGACCTGCTCCCGGGCAGCACGCTCTACGATCCCGAAGTCATCGGCGCCCAGTTGCGCTGGATGCTGCCGAAGGAGCAACTGGCGCAGATAGGGGACTTCCAGGACCTGCGCTCATGGCGGCGGCTCGTGGTGGACACGGCCGCCGCTCTGCTGTGCGAGGTTCCAGGACCGCTGATCACCCCGCTGACGCTGCTGCGTCGTGAGTACCGGGACGAGATGTTCGGCGCCTTCGCCGCGCGCCGCATACCCGTACGTCACCTTCTGCTGCACGCCGAGGAGCCCGTGCTGCGCGAGCGTATCGACACCCGTGCCGCCGCGGACGGCGGCGCTACCCGGGCCTGGGCCCTGAGCCATCTGCGCCCCTACCGGGAGGCGCTGCCCTGGATCACCGCGGAAGCGGGCACCGTCGACACCACGCACCTCACCCCCCGCCGCACCGCCGAACGCCTCGCCGAGGCGATCAGCGCGGGGGAGGGTGCCGTGGACATCGTGCAGACGCCCGAGCCGACGGCGGAGACGGTCGCCGCCGGGATCCTGCTCTTCGACGACCGTGACCGGGTACTGCTCGTCGACCCCACCTACAAGCCCGGCTGGGAGTTCCCCGGCGGCGTCGTCGAGAAGGGCGAGGCCCCCAGCGCCGCCGGTGTGCGGGAGGTGTTCGAGGAGTTGGGGCTGCGGCTGGCCGGCGAGCTCGCGCTGCTCGTCGTCGACTGGGAGCCGCCGCACCCGCCGGGGTTCGGCGGGATGCGGCTGCTCTTCGACGGTGGACGGCTGGCGACCGAGGACGCCGCGACGCTCCTGCTGCCCAGCGCCGAACTCCGCGGCTGGCGCTTCGTCACGGAGGAGGAAGCCGCGGAACTGCTGCCTCCGGTGCGCCTGGAGCGGCTGCGCTGCGCCCTGCGGGCCCGGCGGGCGGGGCACCCGCTCTACCTGGAGGGCGGCGTGCCGACCGGCGCCACCCGCTCGGGCAACCTGCTGCGCTGACGTCCGGGCCACCGGCCGACCGCGTGCCGAACCCGCTCCCGTACGAGCACGTCGCGCCCCGCGCTCAGGCGGCCCCGGCTGCCTGCTCCGCGTAGCCGCGCAGGAACAGCGCCTCGGCAACAGCCAGCCGCTCCAGTTCGCGCGGGTCCACGCTCTCGTTCACGGCGTGGATCTGCGCCTCGGGCTCGCTCAGCCCGATCAGCAGGATCTCGGCGTCCGGGTAGAGCGCGTCCAGGGCGTTGCACAGCGGGATCGAGCCGCCCATCCCCGCGATCTGCATCTCCTGCCCGTCGTACGCCGTGCTCAGTGCCGCGGCCATCGCGGTGTACGCCGGGCTGGAGGTGTCGGCGCTGAACGGCTGGCCCTTGCCGATCACTTCGGTCGACACCCGCGCCTGCCACGGGACGTGCGATTCGACGTGCGCGACCAGCAGCTCGATGGCCTTCTCGACATCGGTGCCCGGCGGGATCCGCAGCGAGATCAGCGCGCGGGCCGAGGCGTGCACCGAGGGCGTCGCGCCGACGACTGGTGGGCAGTCGATACCCAGCACGGTCACGGCGGGGCGCGCCCACAGCCGGTCGGCGACGGCGCCGTCACCGAGCAGGCCGACCCCGTCCAGCACCTTGGCGTCGCGCCGGAAGTCCTCCTCGGGGTACGGCATGCCCTCCCAGCGCGCTTCCGACTCCAGCCCGTCGACCACGGTGTTGCCCTCGGCGTCCCGCAGCGAGTCCAGGGTGCGCAGCAGCGCTGCCAGCGCGTCGGGGGCCGCGCCGCCGAACAGGCCCGAGTGCAGGTTGCCTTCCAGAGTGTCCACCTGCACGCGCAGCAGCGTCATACCTCGCAGCGTGGCGGTGACGGTCGGCAGCCCGCAGCGGAAGTTGCCCGCGTCCCCGATGACGATGGTGTCCGCGGCCAGCAACTCGGGGTGCTGCCGCGCGTACTGCTCCAGCCCTCCGGTGCCCTGTTCCTCCGAACCCTCCACGATCATCTTCACCGAGACGGGCAGTCCGCCGTTCTCCTTGACGGCGCGCAGGGCGAGCAGGTGCATGAGGAACCCGCCCTTGCAGTCGGCCGCGCCGCGTCCGTACCAGCGGCCGTCCGCGCCGTCGGTCAGCTCGAACGGCGGGGTGCGCCAAGCCGCTTCGTCCAGCGGCGGCTGTACGTCGTAGTGCGCGTACAGCAGCACCGTGGGAGCCCCGGCAGGGCCGGGTAGAAGCCCGTAGACGGACTGGGTGCCGTCCGGGGTGTCCAGCGTTGCCACGTTCTGGAAGCCCTCCGCGCGCAGTGCCTGAGCGACCCAGGCGGCCGCGTCCTCGCACTCGCTCCTGGGGAACTGCTCCGGGTCCGCCACCGAGCGGAACGCCACCAGTTCGGCGAGTTCGGTCCGTGCCCGCGGCATCAGCGAGGCGACGGTAGCGGCCACCCCCGACGCGTAGCCGGCGTCCGGCCCCTGGCCGGCCTCCGAGGTGGCAGGAGCAGTGGAGGCAGCGGAGGCAGGGGATGCCGACGATCCGGAGGACGCGGAGGAAGTGGACGAAGCGGGCGAGGGAGGCATAGCCGTCGGGTCGGACGAAGGCTGCTGCATGGGGAACGCTCCTTGTGGGCGCGACGTTGGCACACGTGTACGGAGACATGTGTATCGCACATGGGCGGGCCCGTAGGATGCGGTGGGCCATCCGTAAGCCGAGGTCAAGCGGGAGCACAACACATCGTGAGCAGCGAGCACGCAGCCGGGAACGAGGACGTCGAGCCCGCGGAGAACGCCGGCACGGGCCAGGCGGGTGGGTCCGGTGAGGAGCACCCCGTCGAGCGCCCCGCCGAGGGACCCGTGGCGGACGGGGGAGAGGACCGCCCCGTCTGGGACGTCGTCGTGGTGGGCGCCGGACCCGCCGGGGCTTCGGCCGCCTACGCGGCCGCCGTCGCGGGCCGCAGCGTTCTGCTCCTGGAGAAGGCCGAACTGCCCCGCTACAAGACCTGCGGCGGCGGCATCATCGGCCCCTCCCGCGACGCGCTGCCCCCCGGCTTCGACCTGCCCCTGCGCGAGCGTGTGCACGCCGTGACCTTCGCCCTCAACGGCAAGCTCACCCGCACCCGTCGCTCCCGCAACATGCTCTTCGGGCTCGTCAACCGGGACGAGTTCGACAACGGCCTGGTCGAGTACGCCGTCAAGGCCGGAGCCGAGGTACGCACCGGGGTCACGGTCTCCCGGGTCGAACAGCACGGTCCGGCCGTGCCCGACCGCCGCACGGTCGCCGTCGTCCTGACGGGCGAGGAACGACCCGTCCTCGCCCGGGCAGTCGTCGGCGCCGACGGCAGCGCCAGTCGGATAGGGGCCCATGTCGGGGTCAAGATGGACCAGGTCGATCTGGGGCTGGAGGCCGAGATCCCGGTCCCGCAGAGCGTCGCCGAGGACTGGGCCGGGCGCGTACTGGTGGACTGGGGCCCGCTGCCGGGCAGTTACGGCTGGGTCTTCCCCAAGGGCGACACCCTCACCGTCGGCGTCATCTCGGCGCGCGGCGAGGGCGCGGCCACCAAGCGCTATCTGGACGACTTCATCGGCCGCCTCGGCCTGGCCGGATTCGAGCCCCGCGTCTCCTCGGGTCATCTGACCCGCTGCCGTGCCGACGACTCGCCCCTCTCCCGCGGCCGGGTACTGGTCTGCGGTGACGCGGCCGGGCTGCTGGAGCCCTGGACCCGCGAGGGCATCTCCTTCGCGCTCCGCTCGGGACGTCTGGCGGGGGAGTGGGCCGTACGGATCGCCGAGGCGCACGACGCGGTGGACGCCCGGCGGCAGGCCCTCAACTACGCCTTCGCCGTCAAGGCGGGGCTCGGCGTCGAGATGGGCGTGGGGCGGCGGCTGCTGCGGATCTTCTCCCGCCGCCCGGGGCTCTTCCACGCCGCGCTCACCGGGTTCCGCCCCGCCTGGAACGTCTTCGCCCGCTTCACCCGTGGCGCCACCTCGCTCGCCGAGGTCGTCCGCGTTCACCCCGTGGCCCGCCGCGCGCTGGACACCCTCGACCGTCGCGAGGCCGCACAACGGGAGGCGGAGGCTGTGCAGGGCACGGGCGCAACCGGGGCCGACGGCGGTGCCGGGACCGGCAGCGGCGGCGCACAGCGTGACGGCGGCGACGGCGGGGAAGGCGGCGGCGACCAGGCGACGTCCCGGCGTCCCGCGTGAACCGGGTGATCCACGTCGATCCGCGTTGATCCGCGCGGGAGGCGTCAGTCGACGTAGGTGAGCCGGAAGACGGGGTGGCGGACCGCCGCCGCCCTCAGTTCCTCGTCGGAGGAGTCCGGGCCCACGCCCTCGAAGAATGCCCCGACCTCCCACTTCCACTTGCGCAGATACGCCCGCAGGATCTCCGGCTTCTCCGCGTCCGGTACCTCGGCCGCGGTGAAGCGCCGCCCCCGTCTGCCGTGGAACATCTCGCCGCCGCCGGCCGCGCGCATGTTGTGCGTCCACTGCACGTGTCCGCGAGCCGCTACCAGGTAGGTCCCGCCCTCGTGGGTGAGTGGGTTGACGGGTGTACGGCGCCACTCGCCGCTCTTGCGGCCCTTGACCGCGAGCACATTCGACCCTGCCAGGCTGATGCCTCGCCGGGAGAACCAGGCGACGGTGCGGTTCAGCACGTTGTTGGTGAACCAGCCGGGGCGCTTGACGTACGGCGTGGGCGGCATCGGATTCCTCCGTCGAGGGTGGACACGGTGTGGAGGTGTGAACTAGTGCTCCACTTCGAGAGCGGTGCTCTCGATGTAGAGCAGTGTTGCACTCCTGGGGCGGATGGGCAAGAGCGGTGCTCTCGCGGCAGGGCGGTGCTCACGCTGGTGAACACCGATCGCTTTGTTGAGCGCTGCTCTCACACCTGCGACACTGCTCGCCATGAGCAGCAGGATTCAGGGCGCCCGGCAGCGGGCCCGAGGGGAGATCACCACCGCGATCAAGGACGAGGCGCGCCGCCACCTCGCGGAGGAGGGCGCCTCACGGCTCTCCCTCCGCGCCGTCGCCCGTGGCCTCGGCATGGTCTCGTCGGCCCTCTACCGGTACTTCCCCAGCCGCGACGATCTGCTGACGGCGCTGATCACGGACGCCTACGACGCGGTCGGAGCAGCGGCCGAAGCGGCGCTCGCCGACGCCGAGTCGGTGGGGGACTCGCATCTCGTCCGCTGGCGGGCCGTCTGCCGGGCGGTACGCGGGTGGGGGCTGGCGCACCCGCACGAGTACGCGCTGATCTACGGTTCGCCCGTTCCCGGGTACTCCGCGCCGTCCAGCACCACGCAGTCGGCCGCCCGGGTCGGGCTCGCCCTGTTCGCCGTTCTGCGCGACGCGTACGCCTGCGGTGCGCTGCGCGAGCCCCCACGCGGGGCTGCGGCGCCGGATGCGGTACTGAAGGATGCCGAACGGCTGATCGGGGTCATCGGTGTGGAGCTGCCCCCGGCGGTCGCCGCGGAGGCCGTCGCGGCGTGGTCCCAGCTCTTCGGACTGGTCGGCTTCGAGCTGTTCGGGCACTTCACCGGAGTCGTCGACGCCCGGGACGCGTTCTTCGACCACGCCGTCGAGCGTCTTGCCGACCAGGTGGGGCTGCGCCGCTGAGGCGAGCACCCGGGTCCGCGTCGCGCCGCGTCGCGGCAGGTCCGGGGCCCGTGTACTCCGCGGGGAGTAGTCGTGCTGACCGCGCTCGGCCGACGCCGCGGTGTGCGCCCCGGGGCTAGCGTGAAGGACGTGACCAGCACTCCGCCCTCCGCCGACCCGCCCGGCGCCCCCACACCCCCGGTTTCCGCGAGCCGGGCCGCTCCCGGCAGCCGGTCCGCTTCCGCGAGCCGGGCCGCAGCGGGGGCGTCATGGTTGCCGCTGCCGTGGCGGCGCCGGTTCGGGCCGGGGCGGGGGCGAGGGCACATCCCGTGGCTCTCCTCGCTCGCGGTGCTCGTCTTCCAGCAGGTCGGTACGGGCTTCGCGGCGCACAATCAGCGGGCGGACACCGTGGGCCTGGATGTCGCGGCCCGAGTACTGCTGGCGCTCGGGCCGGTTCTGCTGCTGCTGCGGCACCGGTTTCCGCGTACGACGGTGTTCGGGGCCTCGGCGGTGACGCTGACGTATCTGGCGGCCGGTTATCCCTACGGGCCGGTGCTGTTCAGTGTCGTGGTCGCCGGGTTCGCCGCGCTCGTCGCGGGGTACCGGTACGCGACCTGGGGCGCGCTGGGGATGCTGTGGCTGGGGCATCTGCTGGCGTTCCACGCCTTCTACCGCCGGCTGCCGCCGGAGGGGGAGGGGCCGGGACCGTGGGGGACCGACCTGTTCATGGCCGTATGGATGGTCGCGCTGTGCACGGCCGGAGAGCTGGCCCGGGTACGCCTCGCCGAGCGGGAGCGCCGGGAGCGGGAGGAAGAGGAGGCCGCCGCGCGCCGTGCGGACGAGGAGCGGCTGCGGATCGCCCGCGAACTGCACGACGTACTGGCGCACAGCATCTCCGTGATCAATGTGCAGGCGGGCGTCGGGCTCGCACTGCTGGACTCCGACCCGGCGCAGGCCCGCGCGGCGCTCACCACCATCAAGGCGGCCAGCAAGGAGGCGCTCGGCGAGGTCCGGCAGGTGCTGGCCACCTTGCGGGCGCCGGGGGACGCGCCCCGCGCGCCGGCGCCGGGGCTCGACAGGCTCGGGGAACTCACCGAACAGGCGGCGAGCGCGGGGCTCCGGGTCACCACCCGCGCCGAGGGCACGCCCGTACCGCTGCCGCCGGGCGCCGACCTCGCGGCGTTCCGCGTCGTCCAGGAGGCGCTCACCAACATCGTGCGGCACTCCGGCTCCCGTACCGCCGACGTCCGTATCCGCTACGGCACCGATGTGCTGGAACTGCTGGTCGACGACGAGGGGCCGGCGACCGGCACCGGGCCGACGGGTGGCGGCAACGGGCTGACGGGGATGCGCGAGCGGGCCGCGGCGTTCGGCGGGACCGTCGAGGCGGGGCGGCGCACGGACGGTGGCTTCCGGGTCCGGGCGACGATCCCGCTGCGTTCCGGCGAGAACAGGGCGCCGCTACAGTGAACGCCCCGGCCGCAGAGCCGCCGGGACGAGGGGGCGGAGTGTGATCCGTGTACTGCTGGCCGACGACCAGCTTCTGGTGCGCGCCGGATTCCGTGCGCTGCTGGACGCGCAGCCGGACATCGAGGTGGTGGGGGAGGCGGCCGACGGCGAGGAGGCGGTCGCGTCGGTACGCGAACTCGCCCCCGACCTCACCTTGATGGACATCCGGATGCCGCTCGTCGACGGCTTGGCCGCCACCCGCCGCATCACCTCCGATCCTCAGCTGCGAGCGGTGCGGGTGGTCATGCTGACCACCTTCGAGCTGGACGAGTACGTCTTCGAGGCGCTGCGCTCGGGCGCGTCGGGCTTTCTCGTCAAGGACACCGAGCCGGACGAGTTGGTGCGCGCCGTGCGTGCCGTGGTCGCCGGGGACGCACTGCTGTCGCCGGGTGTCACGCGGCGGCTCATCGAGGAGTTCGCGGCCCGGTCCAAGGAGCCCACCGGGATCGAGGGGCTGGCCGAACTCACCGAGCGGGAGCGGGAGGTGATGGCGCTGGTGGGGATAGGGCTCTCCAACGAGGAGATCGCCCGTCGGCTGGTCGTCTCGCCGCTGACCGCCAAGACCCATGTGAGCCGTACGATGGTCAAGCTGGGCGCCCGCGACCGCGCCCAACTTGTCGTTTTCGCCTACGAGTCGGGCCTGGTGCGGCCGGGCTGGCTCGGCTGAGAGCCAGGGGCGGAGGGCAGGCGGTGGAGGGCCGCCTGTCGGTCAGCTGTCCCGCTTGCGGCGGACGTAGAGCTGTTTGCGGACGCGGGCGACGAGGGTGCCGTCGGCCGCCGTGACCGTCGACTCGAACCAGGGCAGCGCCTTGGAGCCGTCGGCCGTGGCGGCGCGGATCTCCTCCAGCCGGTCCTCGGTCAGCTTGAACTCGGTGTAGACATCGCCCCGTCCGGGGGAGACGAACTCGATCTCGGCCGCCTTGTCCCACACCACGTACTCCCGGCCGAGGCTGTTGACCGTCAGCAGCGCCCAGAACGGGTCGCTCATCGAGTAGAGCGAGCCGCCGAACTGGGTGCCGAAGTAGTTCCGGTTCAGCCGGCTGAGCCTTAGCCGTACCCGGGCGCTGCTCCAGTCGTCGGCGATCTCCAGTACGCGGATGCCCGCGAAGCGGTACGGCGGATACCAGTTCAGGGCTCGCAGCAGCCCCTTCGGTGTGCGCAGCACGTTTGCCATGGACGCGACGCTAGCACCGGCTTTTGCCGGGGGACGCTCACTTTCCGTCCAGGAACCGGACCAGGGCCGCGGTCAGTTCGGCCGGAGCGTCCTCCTGCACGAGGTGACCCGCGCCTTCGATCATGTGCAGCCGAGCCGACGGGATACGGTCGACGAGCCGCTGCGCGTTGTCGGCCGGGATCCACGCGTCGTCGCTGCCCCAGCAGACGAGGACGGGCACCGACGTCTCGCCGTACCTCTCCTCCGCCTCGTGGGTCCAGCGCCGGTCGTTCTGGGAGATCTGACGGAAGAAGGCGGGCTGTCCCGCCGCGCTCAGCCAGGGCCGGGCCAGCTCGTCGAGCACGTCCGGGTGCAGGCCCCGCGCGCTGGCGGAGGAGATGTACTCACGGACCATGGCGCCGTGCAGATCGGGCGGCAGCTGCGCGAAGACGTCCGGGTGCCCACCCATCAGTTTGTAGGTGGGCGAGCCCCAGGAGCCGAAGGCCACCACGACGTCCACCAGCGCGAGCCGTTCGTAGAGCGCGCCGTGCAGCAGATGCGCGCGCATGGCCACCGTGCCGCCGAAGTCGTGCGCGATCACGGCGGGCCGCTCCAGCCCCCAGTGCTCGAGCAGCTGGGTGAACACTCGGGCCTGCGACCCCAGCGTGACGTCCTGTCCCTCGTACTGTGCCGAGGTGCCGTAGCCCGGCATGTCCCACACGTACACGCGGTGGTCGGCCGAGAGAGCGCGGGCGACGTTCCGCCAGGTGTAGGAGGACCAGGGCGTGCCGTGCAGCAGCACCACGGGAGGCTGCGCCGGGTCGCCGAGGGTGGCCCAGCGCACCGTTCCGGCGGCGCTTTCGAATGTGCGGTCCAGTGTCCAAGTGGTGTTCATGGGTTCCACTGTGCGAGCAGTTGGCCCGTCGTAACACTGGCCTGAGTGACGGCAAACGAAAGATTCTGGCCAGCAGGAGCAGGAGCAGGAGCAGGAGCAGGAGGAGAAGGCCCTGCTCCCGGTCGTCTCCCGGTCCTGCTCACCCTTCCGGCAGCACCCTCTTGCGCGTCGCCGCCGCCGTCACCGAGGCGAACGCCGCGAGAAGTGCGACCGTCAGCAGCGCGGACCGCAGCGAGAACCAGTCCGCGAGGAAACCGATGGCGACCGGGCCGAGCAGTATTCCGCCGTAGCCGAAGGTGGAGGCGGCCGCGACCCCGCTGGGGCCCGCGAGATCACCGGCGCGCCCGATGGCGATGGGGAAGACGTTGGCCAGGCCGAGGCCGGTGAGGACGAAGCCGCCCAGGACCAGCCACACCGACGGTGCGAGGGAGCCCAGCAGCATGCCGCAGCAGCCCAGCACGCCGCCGCCGATCAGTACCTTGCCGGGGCCCAGCCGCTCGACGAGCGTGGTGCCCGAGAGCCGGCCCAGCGTCATGGCTCCGGCGAACACCGAGTAGCCGGAGGCGGCCAGGGCCGCGCCGGCGCCCAGATCGTCCGTCAGATGCAGCGCGCTCCAGTCCGCCAGGGCGCCTTCGCCGTACGCCGTGCACAGCGCGATCAGGCCCAGTACGGCGACCGGTCGGCGGCTGCGCCCGGCCGGCCGCGGGGGTCCGGCGGTACCGGGTGTGCCGTCGTGATGCTCCCCGCCCGGGCGTCGCGCGCCCGGCAGCTGGAAGCGCAGCAGCGGTCGGGCGGCGAGTGCGGCGACGACCAGCCCCGCGGCGGTGAGCAGCAGCAGGTGCCGGGTGGCGGTCAACTGCCCAGCGAGCAGCCCGCCGAGGCCCGCGCCGACCATGCCGCCGAGGCTGAAGGCGGCGTGGAAGCCCGGCATCACCGGGCGGCGCAGCGCGGTGATCAGCTCCACCGCGGTGCTGTTGAGGGCGACGTTCATCCCGCCGTAGGCGGCGCCGAAGACCAGCAGCACCAGCCCCAGTGCGAGTGCCGAGCGGGTGAGCGGCGGCAGTGCGACGCTGAGCGGCAGCAGGAATCCGCAGGTGAGGAGGACGGGTTGGTTGCCGAAGCGGGCGCACAGCCGTCCGGTCACCATCATGGTGGCCACGGCCCCCGCCGACACGCCGAGCAGTGCGAGGCCCAGCGTGCTGGCGGAGGCGCCTGTCTGGGCCTTGACTGCGGGAATCCTCACGACCCAACCGGCGAAGAGGAATCCGTCGAGAGCGAAGAGAGCGGTCAGGGCGTAGCGGAAGCGGCGCAGGTCCGGGCGGTGGGGAGCGGCCATGGACCGGCCGCCGTGCCCCGTTGCACCGGCGAGCGCCGACCGTATTTTGTTTAGTGTCGGCACAAAGAGAGAATAGAGGGGTGACCCAGACGCGTACAACAAGGTTGGACAGAGGGCGTTCGGCGCTCGGGCCCGCACTGGAGCTGGTCCACACCGGGCAGGCGCCCACCCGCGCCGTGCTCACCGCCGAACTGGGCGTGACCCGTGCCACCGCCGGAGCTGTCGCCGCCGAGCTGGAAGCCCTCGGGCTCATCACCGTCGACGCCCACCCCACCGCTCCCGTCGGCAGCCAGGGCCGCCCCTCGCACCGGCTCGCCATCGACCCCGCCGGACCCGTGGCGCTGGCCGTGCAGATCCACGCGGACGGCTACCGCGCCGCCCTCGTCGGCCTCGGTGGGCGCATCGTCGCCACCGCCCCCGGTTGCGGCATCGTGGACGCCGACCCGGCGCAGGTCATCAGCGAAGTCGTCGAGGTGGGCGCCGAGTTGCTGCGCACCACCGGGCGGCGCTGTGTGGGCGCGGGGCTCGCCGTGCCCTCGGCCGTCGCCGAGCCGGAAGGCACCGCGCTCAACCCGCTGCACCTCGCCTGGGAGGCGGGCGCCCCGGTACGCGACACCTTCCGCGCCTGCCTCGCCGAAACCGGCGTCACCGACCAGGTGCACGGCGCCGCGGTCGCCGGCTTCGCCGCCAACGACCTCAACGTCGCGGCGCTGGCCGAGCACCGGCACGGTGCCGGGCGCGGAGCCCGCCATCTGCTCGTCGTCGGCACCGGACACCACGGCGTGGGCGGGGCGCTGGTGCTCGACGGACGTCTGCACACCGGGAGTTCGGGTCTCGCCCTGGAGGTCGGCCATCTGACGGTCGACCCCGAGGGCCGCCCCTGCCACTGCGGCAGCCGCGGCTGCCTGGACGTGGAGACCGACCCGGTGGCGCTCTTCGACGCCGCCGGGCGTACGGCCGACTCCGGCACCTCCCTGCTGACGCAGGCCGCGGAACTGGTCGGTACCCGGTACGCCGACGACCCCGGGGTCCGGGAGGCGGCCGGCCGGCTCATCGACCGGCTCGGGCTGGGCCTCGCCGGCCTCGTCAACATCCTCAACCCCGACCGCATCGTGCTCGCCGGACTGCACCGCGCCCTGGTGGAGGCCGACGGCGAACGGCTGCGCGGCGTCGTCGCGGACCGCAGCCTGTGGGGACGCAGCGGCAGTGTGCCCGTCCTGCCCAGCGAACTGGAGCACAATTCCCTGGTCGGCGCCGCCGAACTGGCCTGGCAGCCGGTACTCGATGACCCGATCGGGACGCTGGGAGGATAGCCCCATGCGCATCCGAGCGGGGACCGCCCGCGAACTCGGCAGGCTCCAGGAGATCGAGCGGGCAGCGGGCCGGTGGTTCCGCGACCTCGGTATGGACGAGATAGCCGACGACGAGCCACCCTCGCTGGAGATCCTGCGCGAGTTCGCGGACACCGGCGGACTGTGGGTCGCCGCGGTCGAGGACGGCCCGCCCGCCGCCTACGCGCTCGCCGAACCGGTCGACGGCTGCCTGCACGTCGAGCAGGTCTCCGTCCACCCGGACCGCGCCCGGCGCGGCATCGGGCGAGCCCTCCTGGACCACCTGGCCTCGCGGGCAGCCGCCGACCGGATGCCCGCGCTCACCCTCACCACCTTCGCCGAGGTCCCCTGGAACGCGCCCTACTACGCGCGCCTCGGCTTCCGCACCCTCGCGGCGCACGAACTGACGCCCGGGCTGCGGGAGATCCGCGCCAGGGAGAGCAAGGCGGGGCTGGACCGCTGGCCCCGTGTGTGCATGCGCCGCGAGACCGGCCAACGGCCGTCCCAGGAGCCGCGACCCGCGTCGCCGGGACTTCTCCCGGCGGAGTAGCCCGTCCCGCCGCCGGGCGGCACAAGGCCGTCGCGGAGCAGCGCGCGCCCCTCGTGGTACTCCTCGGGAGGTATCGGTACTGCCGCCGGCCGTACGACGCCCCGGCCCCCGGTCGGCGCGCACTCTCGGTAGCGAGAACGCACCGTCGACCGCTACCGAGGAGTTGAGGGCCGTGCAGACCCTGGCGCAATGGCACAACGACGGGGGCCCGGGGCCCTGGATCCTGTTCTTCCCGCTCATCTGGGCCGCCGTCATCGCGGGCGGCGTCTTCCTGCTGCGCACCGTCCGGCGCGGCCACCGCGGCCCCCGCGCCGCCTGGGGAGCGCAGCCGCACATGGCACAGGACGGCACCGGCAGCCCGCTCGACCTGCTCGACCGGCGCTTCGCCCAGGGCGAGATCGACGAGGACGAGTACTGGCGCCGCGCCTCCGTACTGCACGAGAGCACCCGCGAGCGGCACGGCGGGCCCACGGGCGGCAAGCGGTGAGCGGCACCTTTGCCGTACGCGTCACCGGCCCGGAGGTGAGGGTGTCCAGCCCGGCGGCGCAGTGCATGAGGGTGGACTTGCCGGAGCCGGAGGGGCCCATGATGGCGGTGAAGCGGCCCGTCCCGAAGCCGAGCGTCACGCCGTCGAGTGCGCGGACCTCCGCGTCACCGCTGCCGTAGACCTTCACGGCAGGAGGACGCCATGGGCACCCGCAGTCCGCTGCGTACCGAGGAGAACCTGCGAGCCGTACGCGGCACCTCCGGCGTCGCCGCGGCCGAACCCGGCGTCGAGGGCGCCGGACAGCTCGTGGGCTCCGACGGCGAACCCGTCGGCGGTCGGTCAGGGTCCGCCCACGACCGCCGGCAACTGGATCGGCGACAAGCAACTCAACCCCTACGAGCTCTCCCGGGGCCGTGCGCCCCGCGCCTTCGGTGAGGTCGTGGTCAACGAGGGTGCCGCCGCCTCCGGCAAGCTCGAAATCGGCGACGTGACGACCCTGCGCACCCCCGATCCCCTACGGGTGAAGATTGTCGGCCTGGTCACCTTCGGCGGGCTCGGACTCGGCGGGTTCCTGGGCTGGGCGCTGGTACGGGCCACCGACAGCAGGGGACTGAGCGTCTTCAGCCCGCCGCCGCTCCAGTTGGCAGTGGTCGCCCTCGTCGGGATCGCCGCCGGTCTGCTGGCCGGCCGGCGCCCGGCCCGCAGGGCGGCCCGCCTCGATGTGCTGCGCGCCGTCGCCACCGAGTAGCCCTTCGGGCGGGGCGGTCGAGGCCGCCTCAGCCCGTTGCGGCAGGCTCCGCCTCGGCAGGGGGCGGTACGGGGGCGGGAGGAGTGGAACCCGGCGGCGTCTCGCGTGCCGTGCCGCCCTCCCGGCCCCGGCTCCGGCCCTTGCCCTTGCCCTGGCCCTGGTGCCGGTCCGCCGTATCCGGTGCGGGGGCGGGGAGGGAGAACCAGACGATCTTCCCGGAACCGTCGGTCTGGGCGCGCATGCCCCAGCTCTCGCTGATGGAGGCCACCAGTGCCAGGCCGCGCCCGCTGGTGGACAGCGGCTCACGGGACGCGGAGCCGCGCACCTGCGGCAGCCGGGGGTCGTGGTCGCGCACCGAGACCGTGAGCCGGTTCCACATGAAGGAGAGCTCCACGGTGCAGTGCTTGTCGGCGGGCGCCGGGCCCTCCGCGTCGCTTCGCCCCTCGGGCTCGGCGTGCCGATGGACGTTGGCCAGCAGCTCGGTCAACCCGAGGGCGGTGGCGTCGATGAGGGCGTCCAGGCGCCAGTACCGCAGCTGTGCGGAGACGATCCTGCGCACCTGGCCTATGCGCGAGGGCAGCGCCTGGAACTCCACGGCACAGTGCCGCGCCGGGGTGGTGTGTTTGCTCGTGCTGCTCGGTGGACTGATCACGACTGTGACTCCCTCACGAGGGGCCGCCCGGGGGCGGGGACGGATCACATGTGACGTGCGCTACAGAGCCAGGATGAGAGCGGACGAGCGGAGGTGCAAACGCTCAGCGACGATTCAGTCACACAGTGGTCTCGACGCCTGGTCATCTGCCGAGTACGCCGCGCTCGGCGGCGGCCTTCGCCCGCGCCGTACGCACGGCCGACAGCAGCTCCTCCCGATGGCCCAGGCCGAACCGCAGCAGATAGCTTCTGCCCCGCAGGGTCGCCAGCGCCTGGTCCCGCAGCCCGTAGCCGCTGACCCGCACCTCGTCGACCGGCGCGCTGTCGATCTCACTGCCGTAGCTGGTCAGCAACACCAGCTCGCCGTCCCGCACCAGCACATGGCCGGCCCGGGTGAGTGAGCGAAGCATCCGGCTGATCCCAACCCCAGTCGCGTCGAACTCCGGCTCCGCCACTACACACCGCCTCCCACCGGATTCTGCCAAGCAGGGGTACCCCCGAGCGGTGTCCGTACACCCGGAGAAACTCCACCCCTCGCCGTGAGCATGCCCACGTCCGCGCCTGTCTACCGGCCCCCCTTTATGATCGGCCTCGTGAGCGCCACCGAACCCGCCCCTCCCGTCGCCGACCTGCCCACCGAGGACGTCGACCGCAGCGACCCGGACCAGCGAGGCTGGCTGAAGGAGGCGGTACGCAAGGTGCGCGCCGAGAGCGGACGCAGCGCCGACACCCATCTGCTCGCCTTCCCGCTCCCCGAGGAGTGGGGTATCGACCTGTACCTCAAGGACGAGTCGACCCACCCGACCGGAAGCCTCAAACACCGCCTGGCGCGCTCGCTGTTCCTCTACGCGCTGTGCAACGGCTGGATCCGCCCCGGCCGTCCCGTCATCGAGGCGTCCAGCGGCTCCACCGCGCTGAGCGAGGCGTACTTCGCCAAACTGATCGGGGTGCCGTTCATCGCGGTGATGCCCCGCACGACGAGCGGCGAGAAGACCCGGCTGATCGAGTTCCAGGGCGGCACCTGCCATCTGGTGGACGATCCGCGCACCGTCTACGAGGTCTCCGCCCGGCTCGCCGCCGAGAGCGGCGGACACTTCATGGACCAGTTCACCTACGCCGAGCGGGCCACCGACTGGCGCGGGAACAACAACATCGCCGAGAGCGTCTACGGGCAGTTGAGCCGCGAGCGCCACCCGGAGCCCGCCTGGATCGTGGCCACCGCGGGCACCGGCGGCACCTCGGCGACCTTCGCGCGCTACATCCGCTACATGCAGTACGACACCCGCGTATGCGTCCCCGATCCGGAGAACTCCTGCTTCTTCGAAGGGTGGACGCGCGGCGACCCGGAGGCCACCAGTGCGACCGGGTCCCGTATCGAGGGCATCGGGCGGCCCCGTATGGAGCCCAGCTTCGTGCCCGGCGCCATCGACCGCATGATGAAGGTCCCGGACGCCGCCAGCGTGGCCGCCGTACGCACCCTCGACCGGGTGCTGGGGCGCAAGGCGGGCGGCTCCACCGGCACCGGACTGTGGAGCAGCCTGCGGATCGTCGCCGAGATGCTGGCGGCGGGCGTGCAGGGCAGCGTCGTCACCCTGCTGTGCGACCCGGGTGAGAGGTATCTGGACAAGTACTACTCGGACGCCTGGCTCGCCGAGCAGGGGCTGGACATCGGTCCCTACGTACGCACCCTGGAGCGGTTCCTGGCCACCGGCGCGTGGACGGAGCGCCCCTAGGCACGCTGCCGCAGACGGCACCCCGCCATCCCCCCGCTGCCGGCCGCCGCTCAGGGGCGCAGCCTGTGCTCCAGCTTGCGCATGGCGTCCCGGAACGAGGCGCCGAGCCCGGGCTTGCCCAGCCGCAGCACGGCCCGCAGCGCCGGGGTGCCCTCCACGGCCATCGTCCAGCGCACCCGGGTGCCGCCGGCCGGTGAGGGGGCCAGATTCCAGTCCTCCAGCATCGCGCGGATGCCGGGCGCGTTGGTGCGGTCGATCCGGTAGGTGTACCGCTCGCAGGGATGCGCCGCCAGCACCGTCTCGTCGAAGAAGCCCCCGCCCTTCAGCCGGACCTCGCGGCCCTTGCCGCCGGCGGTCGGCCGCACCTCGGTGACCGCCGTGAACCAGCGCGGCCACGCCTCCAACTCGTCGGCCAGCGCCGTGTACACGCGTTCGGGAGCAACTCCCAGGTCCGCGGTGAAGGGCAGCCGCAGCGGTGCGGTGTCGGCGAAGTCCAGTTCGACGGGACGCAGTTGCCGTGCCGACAGTTGACGTGCCATACGAACGACCCCCAGCGGTACGCGAACGGACGTGCGGAGCCCCACCACCCTAGCCGTGGCCGGGCGGTCCGGCAGCCCGGCCGCGGGCAGCCGGAGCGGATCCCGCCGTCACAGCGCGCCCGCGGCCCCCTCGACGTCCTGCTCCCCGGCCACCACCAGCTCCGGCAGCCGCTCCCGGATCTCCTCCCGCACCGCGGGCGGCATCCCGCTGTCCGTCACCAGCGCGTCCACCTGATCCAAGGAAGCGAACGAACTCAGCCCCACCGTCCCCCACTTGGTGTGGTCCGCGACGACGATCACCCGGCGCGCCGAGCCGACGAAATGCCGGTTCGTCTCGGCCTCCGCCAGGTTCGGTGTGGACAGCCCCGCCTCCACCGATATGCCGTGCACCCCCAGGAACAGCGCATCGAAATGCAGCGCACGGATCGCCGCGTCCGCGACCGAACCGACCAGCGAGTCCGAGGGGGTACGCACCCCGCCCGTCAGCACCACCGTCGCCGCACCCGGACGGCTCCCGGCGCCTCCGGCACCCGAACGCTGCGCGGAATGGAAGACATCGGCGACCCGCACCGAGTTGGTGACCACCGTCAGATTCGGAACGTCCAGCAGATGCCGGGCCAGCGCGAACGTCGTGGTACCCCCGGAGAGCGCGATCGCGGTACCCGGCTGCGCCATGGTGGCCGCCGCACGCGCGATGTCCTCCTTCGCGCTCAGTTCCAGGGAGGACTTCGCCTCGAACCCCGGCTCGTGGGTGCTCGCCTCCGCGACCGGCACCGCGCCGCCGTGCACCTTCTCCAGGGCGCCCTGCCGGGCCAACGCGTCCAGGTCGCGCCGCACCGTCATGTCCGAGACCGACAGCTTCCGGGTCAGTTCGTTGACCCGCGCCCCGCCCCGTCGCCGTACCTCCTCCAGGATCAGCGCGCGCCGCTGCTCGGCGAGGAGGTTCTGGTTGTCGCTCACTGCCGCTGTCTCCATTCCTTCCTGACCGACCTGTCGGGGCTGTGGGGGAGGCCGCCGGTGGAGCCATCCTCCCACGCGCACAACGGGGGCGCTCCTGCCCGGATCCGGCACTCCCCACTCCACCTTCACTCTTGAGGGGCTGGCACACCGCAGGGCCCGGCGGTGATGCTGTCACCCGTAGCCGACACAGCTGACACACCGTTCGGGGGACTCGGGGGAAGCCACAGTGCCGTCAGACCACGCACGCAACGGCAACGGGGCGCGCGGGAACACGCCGGGCCTCGCGCTCGAACTGCTCGTCCACGGGGTGGGGGGCACCACCCCCGCCGAGATGCTCGGCGACCCGCGCACCGCGCGCGTCACCGGAGACAGCACGGCGGCGATACACCGCCGCACCGACGACAAGGACGCCGAGCGCCGCCCCCAGGACTACGCGGGCAAGCCGGTCCCGGAGGCGTACTGCTGGTCGAACCTCACCTCGGGCAACGGCGCGCGCGCCCTGTGGCTCATTCTGCTGCCGTTCATGGTGGCCAACCTTGCGCACTGGACCCGGCCCGCGGCGCACGGCCGCCACCGCACCGTGCGGCTGCACGGCCTCCTGGTCCGGCTGATCGCCCTCTCACTGACCGTGCTGCTGGTCGCCGCCGTGTGCGAGGTCGCGCTGGACCTGATCGCCTGGCAGTGCGCGGGAGCCGCCCGCTGCGCCGAGGAGCGGTCCTGGCTCGCCTTCATGGCCGCGCCGCAGGAGGCCGGCGACCCCGGCGGCTGGTGGAGCCAGCCCGGCCGCAGGCTCGCACTGGCCGCCGTCCTGCCCACCGCGGTGACGGTGCTGCTGTGGTGGCTCTCGCACCGCACCTGGAGCGCTTACGAGTCCCAGCCGCCGCTGGAGCGCACCGTCCCGGAGGATCATCCGGCAGCCGATGGACGCCCGCCGCTGTCGCTGCCCGGCTTCTGGTACGGCAAGCGCCTCGTCTCCCGGCTGCGGGCCGCGCACACCGCCGCCGGGTTCCTGACCGTCGCCGCCGCGCTCACCGCCGCCACCACCCGCCACGACCGCGCACCCGGCGGCAACGCCGTGCTCGACGTGTGCGGATGGCTGCTGGCCGGGCTGGTGCTCGCCGGTGCGGCGTGGGTACTGCTCGTCGTCTGCCGCAAGGGCCGCAAGGAGAGCGAACCGGACCGCGAGACCGACTCGCTCGCCGTGCACGGCCTTCCCGGTGCCTCGCTGGCCGTCCTGCTGCTCGCCGTCGTGCACAGCAGCTGGAGCCGCCCCGGCTGGACCTCCGGCGGAACACTCCCGGGCGACCAGGCGTTCAGCGTCCTCGCGGTGCTGCAGGGCGCGCTCGTGGTCGTCCTCGGTGTCCTCGGACTGTCACTGCACCGCGTCACGCGGGTGCCCCGTACCGCGCTGGGCGGACTGGCCTCCGGTTCCGTCGGCATGCTCGCCTGCGCGCTGGGCGGCCTGCTCTCCGGCGGCGTCTGCCAGCGGGTCGGGGACTGGCTGGACGGGCCCGGCACCCCGGGCCGGACCGGCGGCCACATCGACGGCCCGCCCACCGTGCTCACCTGGCAGGCGTCCATCATCCCGGTGCTGCTCGCGCTGGTGCTGCTGCTCGCTTGCTGGTTCGTCTTCCGGGTGTGGCGTGACTCGCGGCGGCTCACCGACGACGTGGCGGCCGGCTATCCCGGCTTCCTGCCGGATGAGACCCGGTCACGGCACATCGCGTCGGCCATCGCCCGGGCCGGACTCACCGACCAGGCACCCTGGCTGGTGGCCACCGTCGCCGCCGCCACGCTCGTGCTGGGCGGCGTGGCGGTGGCCGGCACCATGGCGACCGGCCAGGTGCCCGGCGAGGCGGCCGAGGGCGCCCCCGACGTCGTCGCGGGGTTCGCCGACACCGTGCAGGCCCTCGGCTCCTGGCTGGTCGGCTTCGCTTTCGTCCTGCTGCTCGCCTGGAGCCGCCGCGCCTACAAGGACGCCTCGGCCCGCCGCACCATCGGCATCCTGTGGGACGTGGGCACCTTCTGGCCGCGCTGCGCCCACCCGTTCGCACCGCCCTGCTACGCGGAGCGCGCCGTGCCCGACCTGGCCTGGCGGATGGCGATGTGGACCGACCAGCAGCCCGAACGGCGCCTGGTGATCTCCGGCCACTCCCAGGGCAGTGTGCTGGCCGCCGCCGCCGTCTGGCAGCTGGATCCCGAAACCCGCCGCCAGATCGCGCTGCTCACCTACGGCTCACCGCTGGAGCGGCTGTACGGCCGCTGGTTCCCCGCCTACTTCGGACCGCACCGGCTCGCGGCGCTGCACGGCGGCCTGGAGTGCTGGCGCAACCTGTGGCGGCTGACGGATCCCATCGGGGGACCCGTGCGGCCCGAGCGGGCCGACAGTCCCGAACCCGGCCCGCCCGAGGAGTGCCGCGGCGTGGACCGCGGCCCGCTCCGCGACCCCCTCGTCTACGGCCGCACTCGCGAGTTGCCGCTGCCCGAGCCGATCCTGGCGCACGGCGACTACCAGGCGGACCCGGCTTTCGCCCAGGAGCGCGCCGGGCTGCTCAAGCGCCTCCGGGCCCGTTTCCGGGCGTTCCACGAGCGAACCGAGGGTGTGCCGCGCCAGCCCGAGCCCCAGCCCGAGTCAGGCCCGTCCGAGCCGGTCCCCGAGCCGGCCGACGCAGCCGACGCGGCCGGAGCCGGAGCCGGGGCCGGGACGGTTCAGGCGGAGTCGGGCAGGTCAGAGGGGTAGAGCAGGGTGAGATCGTCGGTGCTCGGGTCGGGCAGCTGCGCCACCCGGCCCGCGTGCCGCTCGACCATCGCCTCGAACGTCTGACGTGCCGTGCGCCCGTTGCCGAACGAGGGACCCTTGGGCAGCCGGGCGAAGTAGCCGAGCAGCGCCTGCCGCGCGCCCTCACCCAGGTGGTACTCATGCTCTTCGGCCTGCTGCTCGACGATGCGCAGCAGTTGCTCCGGTGCGTAGTCGCCGAAGGTGATCGTACGGGAGAAACGGGAGGCGACGCCCGGGTTGGCGGCCAGGAAGTGCTCCATCTCGGTGGTGTAGCCCGCCACGATGACCACCACGTCGTCGCGGTGATCCTCCATCAGCTTCACCAGCGTGTCGATGGCCTCCCGGCCGAAGTCGCGGCCCGAGTCCTGCGGCGCGAGCGCGTACGCCTCGTCGATGAACAGCACCCCGCCCTTGGCCCGCTCGAACGCCTCCTGGGTGCGGATCGCTGTCGACCCGATGTGCTCGCCCACCAGATCGACGCGGGAGACCTCCACCAGATGGCCGCGCCGCAGCACGCCGAGGGAGCGCAGGATCTCGCCGTAGAGGCGGGCCACCGTGGTCTTGCCGGTGCCGGGTGAGCCGGTGAAGACCAGATGCCGCCGCGCGGAGGCCGCCTTGAGCCCCGCGCGCTGCCGCCTGCGGCCGACCTCGATCATGTCGGTGAGCGCCCTGACCTCACGCTTGACGCTCTCCAGCCCGACCAGCGCGTCGAGTTCGCCCAGCACCTCCTTGGCCGGACGGGCCGCGTCCTCGCCGTCCGGGCCGCCGTCCGCGGCGGGATCGGCCGCCGGCGCGGCCGCCGCGGTCTTCGTCGACGACGAGCTCCCCGAACGCTGCCGGGGGAGCGCGGCCTGCGCGGTCAGCAGCCCTGCCGAGCCCTCGGCGGGGGCGGTGGAAGCGGCGGAGGGCGTGGAGGAGGCCGCACCGCTCGTCGCCGCGGCGGACGGCGCGACGACGGCCGCCGCGCTCTCGTCGCTGGTGCAGTCCTCGACGGTCGGGCCCTCCTCGGCGAACTCGTACCCCCCGCGCGTGCACCGCTCCGTGCGGCAGCGGCGCAGTGTGGTGCGACAGCCGTCGATGACGTGGAACCCGTAGCCGCGCGAGCCGGTCACCCGGCAGTTGTGGAAGGTCCCGCGCCCTTCGGCCGACACATAGAACCCGGCCTCGCCGGAGCCGCTGACCGTGCAGCGCTCGATGGTGGGGTCCGCGCCCTTGGTGACGATGACGCCGGTCGCCGCCTGGTCGATGGTGCAGCCGTTGAGCACCCCGCCGCTGCCGTGGTCGCGGAACCAGGCACCGGTGGCGGCCTTGCTGATCCGGCAGTCGTCCAGCTGCACGACGGCACCGTCGCTCACCGAGACGGCGGTGCCGCGCACCTGGGACAGGTCGCTGTCCAGCACGTCGGCGCGCGAACCCCGGTCGAGGACGAACAGCGCGTCGGGCACCGAATGCACCCGGCAGGTGTCCAGCACCGCTGTCGCACCGTCGCTGACCCACACCGCCGGATAGTCGCCCGTACTCTCGTGTATCTCGCAGCCGTTGGCGTCCGCGCGGGTGCCCGGATCCCACACCGACAGGCCGTTTCGGCCGAAGCGGCGCACCTTGGAGCGGGTCAGCGTCAAAACGGAGCGGGAGCGCAGATCGACCGCGTTCTCGGGGATGTCGTGGATGTCGCAGTCCGCGAGGGTGAGCACCGCGTCGGTGTCGAGGGTGACGCCGTCGGCGGAGGTGCGGTGCACCTGGCAGTCGGTGAAGTGCCCGCTGGCGCGCGCGGCGACGCGCAGCCCACTGCCCTTGATCTCGTACACCTCGCAGCCGACCGCTTCCAGCGTGCTGCCCTCGCCCTGCAGCGCGATACCGGCCCCGGAGGCCAGATGCACCCTGCAGTGGGCGATGCGGGGACGCGCGCCGTCGCGCACCAGGACACCGGACTGGCCGGCGGCCACCACCTCGCACTCCTCGTACACGCCGCTCGCCCCGCCGGTGATGCTGAGACCGATCCCGGCCGGGTTGTCCACCGTGCAGCGCCGCACCGTGGGCCGGGCACCGCCGCGCACCTCGATCCCGGCGGCGGAGCGGGTCATCACCCGCAGCCCGGCCAGCTCCGGCGCCGAGTCCTCCACCAGCACGGCGGGCACGGCCGAGTCCTGCCCCTCGATCTGGAGGTCCTGGACCAGCGCGGCGGAGCGCACGGTCAGGGCCACCCCTTCCGTCGGTGCGATACGGACGGGCCCGGCGCCGCCGCGCTCCGGGCCGCGCAAGGTCACCATGCGTTCGATGACGAGGTTCTCCCGGTAGGTTCCCGGTGCCACGGTGAGTACGTCGCCGTCGCCCGCGGCCTCCAGCGCGGCGGACAACGACGTGTACTCGCCCGTGCGCCGCCGCCATCGCGACGTACCGCTGTGCGTGACCTGGACCGAGCCCTGTGCCATGGAGTGCTGTGCCCCAACCTCGTGCGTACCAAGATGCGTTAAGCCTGTCGCACGGAATGCCGAGTGCGCCGTCCGTGCCGGCCGCACCACCGTAGCGTGCGCTGTTGGTCCGCGGTGACGGGTCCAACCGAGTGACCGGCACGGATGCGCTTTCGAAACCGCTGCGGGACCGTGCGGGCCCGTCAGTTGCCGGCGCCGGTGCGGCCCCAGTCGGGACCGATGCGCACCCACTCCTCGTCCCAGCGCGCGTACCGGCGCCGCAGCAGCAGCCGTACGGTCACCCGCCGTCCGCCCTCCAGCGCTCCGGCGGCGAAGGCGGCGGCGGCCAGTCCGGCCAGCAGCGAGTACGAACGGGCGCTGCGGGCGCTCATCGGGCGGGAGGTGAGCCGGCCCTGCGCGTCGGTCCACACATGGAAGCGGCTGCCCGGCTCCACCGGATGGCGCAGCATGACGGTTCCGGTGTGCGTATTGCCCTCGGGGCCCGTCCAGCGTGCCGTGACCCGGTTGCGGTTCTGTGCCCCGGCGGCCGTCTCCGTCTCGGAGTCCAGCGGCGGCAGCACGGTGACGTGCTGGACCGTCGCCTGGATCCGCTGTCTTTCGTGCTGCTGCTTGTGGGCCGTACGCAGCAGCGCCTCGTGGGCGGCGTCCGCGGCGGCCCAGCCTGCCAGCGGGACTCCCAGGGCGATCAGCAGCGCGGCCCACAGGGACAGCCAAGCCTCTCGGCGGTCGGTGCCGCGGCACAACGGGTTCTCGCGCCAGCGCCACAGACCGACGATCATGCGCACCGCCGCTCACCCCCTTCTCGCCGTCCCTTACGTACCTCATCGGGCGCGGTACATGCACGAGAAGGGCCGAAGAGCCCTGAGTCGCCGTTCTGTGACCTTCTGCCGTTCCTCGGGCTGTCGGTCCTTCGGGGCCGTCGGTTCCCTTTCCGTTCTCGGGTTCTTCCTGGGCTCGCTTCGTTCCCCTCGTGATCCGCCGAGTTTACTGAGTGGGTCGTCGGCATCGGACAGCGGGCGCGGATCGGATGTACGCGCGCCCCCTGGTGCGCCCGCGCACCCTCCGGAGATTTCCCAAGCGGAAAGACGGTGCTTCGCGAAGGCGGAGTCGCAAGCAGTGAGAATTTCCCGCGTTTCGTCACTGTGGGTGAGCGGTTCGGGAGGAAGGCGGCGGCTTTACCCCAGGAATCGCGCGGGCATTCGGAGTGCGGCGTCATCTTTCGAGCGATTGCCGCCGCTCCCGCGCCTCGCATAACTTCGGCCCGCAGCGTGTGAATTGACGGATCATCACGAGGATTGGCGGTGTCGGATGACGACTGCGGCGGAGCGGAATTCCGGAAACGAGAGTGCCGAGCAGGCCCAGCAGAGCCTGGCCACAGCAGCGGCCCGGAATCTCGCGACCACCACGAAGACACCCCCGCAGATGCAGGGGATCACCTCGCGGTGGCTGCTGCGGGTCCTGCCCTGGGTGCAGGTGACCGGCGGCACCTTCCGGGTGAACCGGCGGTTGAGCCACACCCTCGGTGACGGCCGCGTGGAGTTCGTGTCCACCGGCTCCGAAGTACGGGTCATCCCTCTGGAGCTGACCGAGCTGCCGGCGCTGCGCGGCTTCGACGACCAGGAGGTGCTGGAAGCCCTCGCCGGCCGCTGTGAGCAGCGCGACTTCCGCCCCGGCGAAGTGCTCGTCGAGGAGGGCCGGCCCGCCGATCAGCTGGTGCTGATCGCGCACGGCAAGCTGCGCCGCAGCGTCCGCGGCCGGTACGACGAGGACATCACCCAGGGCGTGCTCGCGGACGGCGACTTCGTCGGCGACGACCGGCTGACCGGCCAGGCCGGCACCTGGGACCACACCCTCACCGCGCTGACCAGCGGCACCGTCCTCACTCTGGAGCGGCGCGCCTTCGACGCCGTCCTGGCCGACTCCGCGTCGCTCCGCTCCCACCTGGCCGCGACCCGCGCCCGGATCCCGTCCCAGCGCACGGAGAACGGCGAATCCGCGATCGAGCTGGCCTCCGGACACGTGGGCGAGGCGGCGCTGCCGGGCACCTACGTCGACTACGAGCTGAGCCCCCGCGAGTACGAGCTGGAAGTCGCCCAGACCGTGCTGCGCGTCCACACCAGGGTCGCCGACCTGTACAACCACCCGATGAACCAGCTCGAGGAGCAGCTGCGGCTCACCATCGAGGCGCTGCGCGAACGCCAGGAGCACGACCTGATCAACAACAGCCGGGTCGGGCTGCTGCACAACGCGGAGATGAAGCAGCGCATCCACACCCGCTCCGGGCCGCCCACCCCGGACGACCTGGACGAGCTGCTGGCCACCGTCTGGAAGGACCCCAGCGTCATCCTGGCCCATCCCAAGGCGATCGCCGCGATCGGCCGCGAGTGCAGCAAGCGCGGCCTGTACCCGCAGTCCGTCGACTACGAGGGCCACTCCGTGCCCGCCTGGCGCGGCGTCCCCATCCTGCCCTGCAACAAGATCCCGGTCAGTCCGCAGGGCAGCACCTCCGTCCTGGCGATGCGTACCGGCGAGAAGGCACAGGGAGTCGTCGGACTCCACCAGACGGGAATTCCCGACGAGTACAGCCCGAGCCTTTCGGTCCGCTTCATGGGCATCAACGAAACGGCCGTCATGTCCTACCTGGTGAGCGCCTACTACTCCGCTGCCGTACTCGTGCCCGACGCGCTCGGAATCCTCGAGGACGTCGAACTCGGGCACTGACAGCAACCCTCAAGCGGGCACGGCGGAAAACCGCCATCGGCGACACCAGGTAAACAGGCAGCCGGAAACACCAGGAACTGGGCACAGATGACGACGCATCCCGAAGAAGTCCAGCAGGACCGCTCCAGCCTCTCCACAGCGGCCGCGCGGAAGCTCACCACCACGACCAAGACGCCGCCGCAGATGCAGGGGATCTCTCCCCGCTGGCTGTTGCGCGTACTGCCCTGGACGGAGACCACCGGCGGCACCTACCGCGTCAACAGGCGACTCACCCACACCCTGGGTGACGGCAGGATCGAGTTCGTCTCCACCGGCACGGATGTCAGCGTCATCCCGGCCGAGCTGCGGGAGATCCCGCTGCTGCGCGGTCTGGAGGACGAGTCGGCACTGCGCGCCCTGGCCGAGGGTTTCACCCAGCGCGAGTACGCGCCCGGTGAGGCACTGGCCGTCCGCGGCGAACCCGCCGACGAACTGCTGCTGATCGCGCACGGGCGCGTCGTCAAGCGGGCGGCGGGGCAGTACGACGACGAGATCGAGCTCGGCGTCATCGCCGACGGCGACCACGCCGGCGACCAGATCCTCACCCCGGAGCCGGGCAGCTGGGAGCACACCCTCCGCGCCGCCACGCGCTGCACGGTGCTCGCCCTGCCCCGAAGCACCTTCCAGCAGACCGTGGACGCCTCCCAACCGCTGCGCGATCACCTCGCCACGCTGCTCTCCCGCTCCGTCCCCGCCCAGAACCGGCGGGGGGAGGCCGATATCGCCCTGGCTTCCGGGCACGCCGGCGAGCAGCCGCTGCCGGGCACGTTCGTCGACTACGAACTCAATCCGCGCGAGTACGAACTGGCCGTTGCGCAGACCGTGCTCAGGGTGCACAGCCGCGTCGCCGACCTCTACAACGACCCGATGAACCAGGTGCAGGAGCAGCTGCGGCTCACCATCGAGGCGCTGCGCGAACGCCAGGAGAACGAACTGGTCAACAACCGCGAGTTCGGGCTGCTCTACAACGCCGATCTCAGCCAGCGCATCCGCACCCGGTCGGGTCCGCCCGCCCCGGAGGACCTGGACGAGCTGATCTCGCGCCGCCGCAAGACCCGCTATCTGCTGGCCCACCCCCGCGCCATCGCCGCCATCGGCCGGGAGTGCAGCAAGCGGGGTATCTACCCGGAACGCACCGAGGTGGAGGGCAGCAGGGCGCACGCCTGGCGCGGCATCCCGCTGCTGCCCTGCGACAAGATCCCGGTACGTGAGGACGGCACCACCTCGGTGCTGGCCATGCGCACCGGCCTGGAGGACCAGGGCGTGATCGGACTGCACCAGTCCGGCATCCCGGACGAGATCCAGCCCTCCCTCAACGTCCGCTTCATGGGCATCGACGAGAAGGCGCTGATCTCCTACCTGGTGAGCGTCTACTTCTCCGCCGCCGTACTGGTGCCCGACGCGCTCGGCATCCTGGAGGACGTCGAGGTCTGAGCCCCTCGGGCAGTCACCGGCCCCCAGGACAACGGCCACCACGCCGCAAGACAGGGGTCGCCCCCAGGTGGCAGGGGGCGACCCCGAGGGTGCCGGAGGTCACCGGCCGGGCCAGCGCCAGTCGGTGACCTCCGGCATGTCCGTGCCGTGCTCGACGACGTACCGCCGGTGCCGCTCGCGCATGTCGGCCGCCCGCTGCCATACGCCCGCCGCCCGCGCGCCGAGCCCCGGCGTCCGGTCGACGACGTCCATCACCAGGTGGTAACGGTCCATGCCGTTGCGCACCACCATGTCGAACGGTGTCGTCGTCGAACCCGACTCGCGGTAGCCGCGTACCGCCAGCTGTCCGTGCACCGCGCGGGAGTAGGTCAACCGGTGCACCAGCCACGGATAGCCGTGGTACGCGAAGATCACCGGCCGGTCCCGGGTGAAGACGGTGTCGAACTCCGCGTCGTCCAGCCCGTGCGGATGCTCGGTGGGGCTCATCAGCCGCGCCATGTCCACCACGTTGACCACCCGCACCGCCAGTTGGGGCAGCCACTCGCGCAGCAGCGAGGCCGCCGCCAGCGTCTCGTGGGTGGGCACGTCCCCCGCGCAGGCGAGCACCACATCGGGTCCGGCATCGCCGCGTTCGGTCCCGGCCCACTCCCACACCCCCAGGCCGCGCGCACAGTGTGTACGTGCCTGTTCGAGGTCCAGCCAGTCGAAGCACGGATGCTTACCGGCCACCACCACGTTCACGGTGTCCCTGGCCCGCAGCGCGTGATCGGCCACGCACAGCAGCGTATTGGTGTCCGGCGGCAGCTGGACCCGCACCACGTCCGGGCTCTTGCTCAGCACGTGGTCGATGAAGCCGGGGTCCTGGTGGGAGAAGCCGTTGTGGTCCTGACGCCAGGCGTGCGAGGTCAGCAGGTAGTTGAGCGCGGCGACCGGCCGCCGCCATGCGACCTCCCGCGCGCTGTGCACCCACTTCACATGCTGCGACGCCATGCTCGCGACCAGGTTGGCGAACGCCTCGTAGGAGGCGAACAGCCCGTTCCTGCCGGTCAGCACATACCCCTCCAGCCAGCCCTGGCACAGGTGCTCGGAGAGCACCTCCAGCACCCGCCCGTGCCGGCCCAGATGTGTGTCCGTGCCCAGCAGCTCGGCCTGCCAGCCGCGGTCCGAGGCACCGTAGACCGCGGAGAGGTGGTTGGAGTCCGTCTCGTCCGGGCCGAACAGCCGGAAGTCCCGGCGTTCCTCGGTGGCCTCCAGCAGCCCCTTCAGCAGCTCACCGAGCACCCGTGTGGGCTCGTGCGCCCCGGCCCCGGGCCGCTCCACGGGCACCGCGTACGACTCCAGCGGGGGCAGCGGCAGCTCGCGCAGCAGCCGGCCGCCGTTCGCCTCCGGGACGGCGCCCAGCCGCAGGTCGCCCTCCGGTACGCACTTCAGCACCTCGGGCCGCGGCCTGCCGTCCTGGTCGAACAGCTCGTCGGGCCGGTAGGAGCGCAGCCACCGCTCCAGTTGCCGCAGCCGCTCCGGATCGTCCCGCACCCCGGGCAGCGGCACCTGATGGGAGCGCCAGGTGTCCTCCACCGGTTCCCCGTCCAGCTCGCGGGGGCCCGACCAGCCCTTGGGCGTGCGCAGTACCACCATCGGCCAGCGGGGCCGCCCGCCGGTGGTGTCGGCGTCCCCCGAGCGGGCCGCGCGCTGGATGGCGCCGATCCGGTCGGCCGCCGCGTCGAACGCTCCGGCCAGCGCCCGGTGCGCCTCCAACGGCGGCGTGTCGGGCCGCGCCGTGACGAACAGCGGGTCGTAGCCGTAACCGCGCATCAGTGAGCCCAGCTCGTCCTCGGGCAGCCGGGACAGTACCGTGGGGTTCGCGATCTTGTAGCCGTTCAGATGCAGCACCGGCAGTACGGCGCCGTCGTGCACCGGGTCCAGGAACTTGTTCGCGTGCCAGGAGGTGGCCAGCGGCCCCGTCTCCGCCTCGCCGTCCCCGACGACCGCGCACACCAGCAGGTCCGGCCTGTCGAATGCGGCGCCGTAGGCGTGCGCCAGCGCGTAACCCAGCTCGCCGCCCTCCTGGATCGAGCCGGGCACGCTCGGCGACGTATGGCTGGGAACACCGCCCGGCTGAGAGAACTCCGCGAACAGCCGCTCCATACCGGGCTCGTCCCTGGACACCTCGGGCCGCAGCTCCTCGTAGCTGCCCTCCAGCCAGGCACCCGAGAGCACGGCGGCGGCGCCGTGACCCGGTCCCCACACCCCCAGCGCACGTTGTCCGCGCCTGCTGACCAGCCGGTTGAGGTGCGTGTAGACCAGGGAGAGCCCGGGGCAGGTGCCCCAGTGGCCCAGCAACCTCGGCTTGATGTGCTCGGGCCGCAGCGGCTCCCGCAGCAAGGGGTTGGCACGCAGATACAGCTGGCAGGCCGTGAGGTAGTTGAGGGCTCGCCAGTGCGCGTCCAGCGCCTCGGCCTCGCGGTCGGTGAGGGACTCGTGTTCCGGCATGCCCGATGGGTACCAGGCCGGACCCGTTCCGACACCCGATGATCCCCGGTCAGGGGCCGTTACCCAGTCAGGTGGCCGAACCGTGGTCAGCGGGGCGACAGTGTGCCGCAGCCGTTGTCTGCCGCCCGCGCACCCTGCACGATGACGGGGTGCGCAATCCATGGCTGGCGCTCGAAGCGGGCGCTGACGCGGCCCAACGGGCCGGGCAGCTGCGCCGCGCTCACGAACGGTTCCTGACCGCGGGCCGCATCGCCGCGCCCGTCCGCGACGTGGTGGCCGACTCCTGGCGCCGCTGTGCCGGGGCGCGGCTGGGCCCCGAGAGCATGGCCAGGGTCGAGATGGACGACTCCGGGCTCGCCCTGCGCCGTGCGACCCACCCCCTCGCCCGTGCGATGCCGGTCTTCCGCGAGCTGCTGGGCACCATCGCCGACGACGGCGCCCACCTGCTGTCCGTCTGCGACGAGCGCGGCACGATGCTGTGGGTGGAAGGCCACCCGCAGGTGCTGCGCCGTGCCGAGCGGATGAACTTCGTGCCCGGCTCCCGGTGGGCCGAGCGTGCCAGCGGCACCAACGCGCCCGGCACCGCGCTCGCCCTCGACCACGCCGTCCAGATCTTCGCCGCCGAGCACTACTGCCGCCCCGTGCAGTCCTGGACCTGCGCGGCGGCACCTGTGCACGATCCGCAGACCGGGCGCGTCATCGGCGCCGTCGACCTCACCGGCGGCAACCATCTCGCCTCGCCGCACAGCCTCGCGCTCGTCCAGGCCACCGCCCGCGCCGCCGAGGCGCGGCTGGCCGCACTGGAACCCCCGCCCGCCACCACCGGCGCGTCCGTGCCGCCGGACGGCTGCACGCTCGCCGTCCTCGGCCGGGACGAGGCGCTGCTGCACACCCCGGAAACCCGCGCCACCGGTGAACCGCTGCGGCTCGGGCGGCGGCACAGCGAGATCCTGCTGCTCCTCGCGGCCCATCCCGACGGCCTCAGCGGCGAGGAGCTGGCCCGCGAACTGTACGGGGAGCGAGACGTCCACCCCGTCACCCTGCGCGCCGAACTCTCCCGGTTGCGGCATCTGCTGGGCCCGCTGCTGGACTCCCGCCCCTATCGGCTGCGGGACCGACCGCACACCGACTACGAGACCGTCACCGACGCGCTCGCCGCCGAGGACCCGGCCGCGGCTCTCGACGCTTACAGCGGCTCGCTGCTGCCCGGCTCCCAGGCCCCCGGGGTCGTACGGCTGCGCAGGCTGCTGGAGCAGCGGTTGCGCCGCCACCTGCTCACCCGGCCGGACGCACGGCTGCTGGAGAGCTGGCTGTGCACGGTGGCCGGGGAGGAGGACCTGGAGGTGTGGGAGGCCCTGCACGCCGTACGTCCCACTCCGGACACGGCCGCACGCGTACGCGAACTGCGCACCGTCTACGGTCTGTTGCCGCCCGATGTGCCGTCCGGCCGGGGCGGCGAACGGTGCGCAACGTATCCGCAACGTTCCCGGCACTAGCCTCCCGGAAACCGCGCCCGCCCACCCCGGCAGGCGGGCCGAGTACGCCGCGTACCGGCGACATCGCCGAGTACGCCGAGCACAGGGAGGCAGAGCATGAGCCGCTACGCCGCACCCGGAACCGATGGCGCGCTGATGAGCTACCAGCCGCGCTACGACCACTGGATCGGCGGCAGCTATGTCGCCCCGAAACAGGGCGGATACTTCGAGAACCCCACCCCGGTGACGGGACAGCCCTTCACCGAGATCGCCCGCGGCACCGCCGATGACGTCGAGCGCGCCATCGACGCGGCCCACGAAGCGGCACCAGCCTGGGGCCGCACCTCACCCGCCGAGCGTGCGCAGCTCCTCAACCAGATCGCGCAGCGCATGGAGGCGCACCTGGAGGAACTGGCGGTCGCCGAGAGCTGGGAGAACGGCAAGCCCGTCCGCGAGACGCTGGCCGCGGACATCCCGCTGGCCATCGACCACTTCCGCTACTTCGCGGCCGCGATCCGCTCCCAGGAGGGCTCGCTCTCCCAGCTCGACGAGGACACCGTCGCCTACCACTTCCATGAGCCGCTGGGCGTCGTCGCACAGATCATCCCGTGGAACTTCCCCATTCTGATGGCGACCTGGAAGCTGGCTCCCGCACTGGCCGCGGGCAACGCCGTCGTCCTCAAGCCCGCCGAGCAGACCCCGGCCTCCATCCACTACTGGATGAGCCTGGTGGCGGACCTGCTGCCGCCCGGCGTCGTCAACATCGTCAACGGCTTCGGCGCCGAGGCGGGAAAGCCGCTGGCGTCCAGCGCCCGGGTGGCCAAGGTCGCCTTCACCGGGGAGACCACCACGGGGCGGCTGATCATGCAGTACGCCTCCGAGAACCTCAAGCCCGTCACCCTGGAGCTGGGCGGCAAGAGCCCCAACATCTTCTTCGAGGACGTCTCCGCCGACGCCGACGACTTCTACGACAAGGCCCTGGAAGGCTTCACCATGTTCGCCCTCAACCAGGGCGAGGTGTGCACCTGTCCCTCGCGCGCGCTGATCCAGCGCAGCCACTACCGCACCTTCCTGGACGCGGGCATCGAGCGCACCGAGGCCATCGTGCAGGGCCACCCGCTGGACACCGACACGATGGTGGGCGCACAGGCGTCCAACGACCAGTTGGAGAAGATCCTCTCCTATCTCGACATCGGCCAGCAGGAGGGCGCCAAGGTGCTCACCGGCGGCACCCGCGCGGAACTCGGCGGCGAACTGGAGGGCGGCTACTACGTGCGGCCCACCATCCTGGAGGGCGGCAACCGGATGCGGGTCTTTCAGGAGGAGATCTTCGGCCCGGTCGTCTCCGTCACCGGGTTCGAGGACTTCGACGACGCCATCCGGCTCGCCAACGACACCCTCTACGGGCTCGGCGCCGGGGTGTGGACGAGGGACGGCTCCCGCGCCTACCGGGCCGGCCGCGCCATCCAGGCCGGCCGGGTGTGGACGAACTGCTACCACGCCTACCCGGCCCACGCTGCCTTCGGTGGCTACAAGCAGTCCGGCATCGGCCGTGAGAACCACCAGATGATGCTCGACCACTACCAGCAGACCAAGAACCTGCTGGTCAGCTACGCCCCGCAGAAAATGGGACTGTTCTGATGGACCTGGCGGGGACCGAACGGGTCGCCGTGACCGAGGCAGCCGCCGAGCTGTTGCGCGAGCTGACCGAGAAGCACGGCCCGCTGATGTTCCACCAGTCCGGCGGCTGTTGCGACGGGAGCAGCCCCATGTGCTACGGACGCGGCGAGTTCCGCACCGGGGCCTCCGATGTCCTCCTCGGCGAGTTGGAGATCGACGGAGTGCCCGAGCCGGTGCCGTTCTGGATGTCGGCCGGCCAGTTCGAGTACTGGAGCCACACCCATCTGACCGTCGATGTCGTCCCGGGCCGAGGCAGCGGTTTCTCCCTGGAGGCCCCCGAAGGAGTGCGCTTCTTGATCAGGTCCCGGCTGCTGGAGAGCTGAGGACCGGCCGGGGCCGGTGACACGCCGGGCACCGCCGTCTCCCCAACGGCGGTGCCCGGCGGCATCGTTCATGGCTGCGTTCCGCCCGCGGTGCGGGCAGCCCGCGGTAGGTGCGGTACGGCTGTCGTACGGGCGCTCAGTAGCCGCGGCCGGGGTACTGCTGGCCGTCGTAGGGCTCCTCGTACGGACCCGGCATCTGACGCGGCGCAGCCGGGCGCGGCGCCACCGGACGCATGTACTGCGTCGCCTGGTTGTGCACGGCCTGCTGCTGGTACTGCTGCACCTGGACCTGCGGCTGCTGCGGCTGCATGGGCGGCTGCTGCTGTGCCGGGCCCCCCGGCCCCGGGTAGCCATAGCCGCGCGGCGGTGCCTGCTGCGGGATGTGCGGTGCAGGAGTGTGCTGCAGCGGTACGGGACCGCCCTGGCCGGCACCGCCGCCGGGCGGCAGCGCTGCGGGCGCCTGGCGTACCGGCTGTTGCCGCATCGGTGCGGCCTGCTGCGGCGCGGGTTGCGGCATCTGCGGCTGGGGCGCGGCGGGCCCCGGGTAGCCGCCGTAGGACGGAGCGGGAGTGTGGTGCAGGGGAGCGGGCTGCTGCATCTGCTGCTGCGGCGCGGAAGGGCCCGAAGGCAGCGCGGGAGGCAGCGCCGCCAGCGCGCTGCCCGTGCCCCCCGTGTCATAGGCCGACGGCACCCGGATGGGAGCGATCTGCGGAGTGCCCCGCTCGGCGACGAGACTGTCGTAGATCGGCGTCTCGGGGTAGGACGGTGCAGCGTAGTAGCCGCCGCTATAAGAGCTGCGGGGGGAGGTCATGCTCATAAGTTAAGCCCAAAATCAGCATCGGCACTAGAGAGGTACAGAAGGAACGCCTGCCCCATCCGCATCAGAGCAGGTAGGAGCCGGTTTTCACCCCATTCGAGGCAGCCGCGTCAGGGGCGCGCGCGGGGGAGCCCGAACAGGGCGAATACCCCCCATGCCGACCACGGTGACGGCTGGTCAGGCACAGGGACATGGCTTGTTCCCGCCTGTCCCTTTTCCGGGCGCGCGGGAGAGGAAGCTGACAGAAGCATAAGCCCACCGGCCAGGACATAGAACGCCCATGCCCCTGCCAACTGTTCGAGTTCGATGAGGTCCGATGAGTCCTGGTGAGTCGTGGTGAAGGGGCTTCGGCGGCAGCGGCACCGTGCAATAGGTTGGGGAACGGCACGCAGGTAACCGAGCCCAGGGGGAGTCGCCATGACGATGCGCAAGGGGACAAATGTCCCCGTACCCGCCACGGCGGTGCGGGTCGAACTGGGCTGGTCCTCCGGCCCTCTCGTACCGGACGTCGACGCTTCGGCGCTGCTGCTCACCGAAGAGGGCAAGGTCCGCTCCGACGCCGACTTCATCTTCTACAACCAGCCGCGGCACTCCTCCGTCGCCGTACGGCACGAGGGGAAGAACCCGACAGGCGCCTCCAGCACCGACGAACTGACCGTCGACCTCGACAGGGTCGAACCGGACATCACCCGCATCGTCATCGCCGCCTCGGCGGACGGCGGCAGCTTCGGCCAGGTGCCGGGCCTGTACGTACGGCTGCTGGACGCGAGCGCCGGTGGTGGTCCGGGCGTCGGCCAGGAGATCGCCCGCTTCGACCCGGCCGACGCGGCAGGCGAGACCGCGTACCTCCTCGGTGAGCTCTACCGCCGCCAGGGCGCCTGGAAGTTCCGCGCGGTGGGCCAGGGCTACGACAGCGGACTGGCGGGCCTGGCGACCGACTTCGGCATCAGCGTCGACGACCCTTCCCCGGCCGCCGGGGCCCCCGCCGCCTCCAGCGCCGCCGTACCGTCGCACCCGCACTCCGTGAGCACCCCGCACGCGCCCACCCCGCCCGGCGTGCAGGCTCCCCGCGTACCGCAGGCACCCACGCCCACGCCCCCGACCGCACCCACACCTCCCACGGCGCCGGCCGCCCCCCCCGCACCCGCCCCCCCCAGCCCCGCTCCCCCCCCCCCCGCCCCGCGCCGCCCACCCCCGGCGCCCCGTCGGCGGAGCCACGGGACGCGCCCCCCGGCGGCGCCCGCCGTCTCGCTCACCAAACAGGGCGGCACCTCCGGCACCATGCGGGTCAACCTCAACTGGACCACCCAGGCACAGCAGCCCAAAGGCCTCGCCGGGCGGCTCACCCGCGCCATGGGCGCGCTCACCGGACCTGACCTGGACCTGTGCGCCCTCTACGAACTCGCCGACGGCCGCAAGGGCGTCGTCCAGGCACTCGGCAACTCCTTCGGTTCGCTGAACCGTCCGCCGTACATCCACCTCGACGGCGACGACCGCACCGGCGCCGTCGAGACCGGTGAGAACCTCACCGTCAACCTGGATCACCGGGCCGATCTGCGCCGCATCCTCATCTTCGTCACCATCTACGAGGGCGCCCGCAGCTTCGCCGGGCTGCACGCGACCGTCACCCTCCGACCACAGCACGGCGCACCCGTCGACTTCTCCCTCGACGAGTGCACCATCCCGTCCACCGTGTGCGCCCTCGCCCTGATCACCAACGACAACGGCGAACTCATGGTCCGCCGCGAAGCGCGCTACCTCGTCCCACGGCGCGGCGTCAGCCCGCAGCGCACCGTCGATGAGGAGTACGGCTGGGGCATGCAGTGGACACCGGGCCGCAAGTGACGCCCCCGCACGGAACGAGCCCCGAAGGCAGGGGGCTCGCTCAGGAGTAGGTGCGGCCCTTCCACGCGGCGCCGCGACCCCGGTAGTGCTGCACCGCCGAGTCGACGGTCATCGCCAGATAGAGAACCGCCGTCACGGGCAGCAGCACCGCCGGCCACAGCGGCTGCCGGTAGTAGCTCAGCATCGGCACGTACGACAGCGTCATCACCAGCCACGCGGCGCCCGCCACCGGCGAGCCCGCACACGCCCACACCGGCGGCACCACATACACCAGCAGCAGCCCCAGCACGGTGCCCACCAGCAGCAGCGGATTGTTGAGCAGCTGCGCATAGGCGCTGCGCGACACCATCCGCCACAGCGGACTCAGCCCCGCATACGGACGCACACTCTCCACCCCGTCCGCGAGCCCCAACCAGATCCGTCCGCCTGACCGCTTGACCGCCCGGCCCAGTGCCACGTCGTCGATGACGGCGTCCCGGATGCTGTCCGGCACCCCGGCCCGCACCGCGGCCCGAGTGCGCAACAGCACGCACCCGCCCGCCGCCGCGGCCGTGCGCGCCCCGGGCTTGTTGACCCAGCGGAACGGATACAGCTGCGCGAAGAAATACACGAAAGCGGGCACGATCAGCCGCTCCCAGCCCGTCCGCACCCGCAACCGCGCCATCTGCGAGACCAGATCGAGCCGCTGACCGAGCGCCCCGCGCACCAGACGACGCAGCGAGTCGGGCCCGTGTGCGATGTCCGCGTCCGTCAGCAGCAGGAACTCCGGCTCCGACGACCCGGAGCGCGCGTGCTCGATGCCGCACCGCACGGCCCACAGCTTGCCCGTCCACCCCGGCTCGGGTTCACCGGGCACCAGCACCGTCAACGGCGGCCCGTCCGGCGCGTCCCGGGCCAGCTCGCGGGCGAGCGCGCCGGTGCCGTCACCGGACCCGTCGTCCACCAGCAGGATCCGGGCATGTCCCGGATAGTCCTGCGCCAGCAGCGTGGGCAGGGTCTTCGGCAGCACATCGGCCTCGTCCCGGGCGGGCACGACGACGGCAACGGAAGGCCAACTGGCCGGTTCACCGTCCGCGGGGGAGGGCGGCATACGCACGTCCGTACGCCAGAAGAGCCCCTGGCCCATCAGCAGCCACGCCCACGCGGCCAGCGAGGCGAGCGGAACGACAGTGGTCCAGGTGAGCGCGCTCATCGATCGGCAGTCTGCCGTATGCCGCCGCCCCACAGCACTCCACGGCGCGCCCGCGAGGCCCGCTTCCCCCGACGGCTCTTGCTTCGTCGTCCTTGTCTTGTCTTGTCATCGCTTGCCGCTCCGTCCTTGCCGCGCCGTCCTTGTCTTCCGGAAGCTCCTTCCGCGAATGCCTCGCTCGGTGTGAAGTACAGTTGCTTCACGTGAAGATCGCGCTGATGGACTCCGGTATCGGTCTGCTGGCCGCGGCAGCTGCGGTACGCCGCGCACGCCCCGACGCGGACCTCGTGCTCTCCTCCGACCCCGACGGCCTGCCCTGGGGTCCCCGCGACAGCGACGACATCACCCGACACGCTCTGCTGTGCGCCCGCGCCGCCGCCGCGCACCGGCCCGACGCGCTGATCGTCGCCTGCAACACCGCCTCCGTGCACGCGCTGCCCGCTCTTCGCGCGGAACTGGAGCCCGCACTGCCGGTCATCGGCACCGTCCCCGCCGTCAAGCCCGCTGCGGCCGCCGCCGTCCGAACCGGTGGCCGTGTCGCGATCTGGGCCACCCCGGCCACCACCGGCAGCCCCTATCAGCGCCGGCTGATCGAAGAGTTCGGCAACGGCGCCGACATCACCGGAGTGCCCTGCCACGGGCTCGCCGACGCCATCGAGAGCGGCGACGAGGACCTCATCACCGCCGCCGTCCGGGCCGCCGCCGAGCGCACTCCCGCCGATGTGGAGACAGTCGTGCTGGGCTGCACCCACTACGAGCTGGTCGGCAACCGCATCCGGGAGGCACTGCGCGGCGCCCGTGGCGAGGGTCCCGCGCTCCAGGGCTCGGCCGCCGCCGTCTGTGCCCAGGCTCTGCGTCGCGCGAACGTCCGGCCCGCCCCGGAGGCGGCACCCGTCGGGGGACTCACCGTTCTGCACAGTGGCAGGGTGGCCGCCCTGCCGGAAGTGGCCCTCACCTACGCCGAGGGCCGTCTGCTGGCCGCCGCTCCCGCCTCCCTCACCTGACGGAGCGTTGCTGCCGGGCACGGAGCGTGCCGCTGCGGCGTCGGCGAGCCCCGGCCTGCGCGAGCTGCCTGCGCGGGCCGCCGGGAGTACTCTGCCGAACATGAGTGACCATCCCTTCGACGGCGCCCCACTCGCCGAGGGTGGCGCCGGACCCCATGACGAAGTCGACCGCACCACCACCCGCCCCACGCCCCTGGAGGACGTCGTCCTGCCGCCGAGCGCGGAGGTGTGGACCGGGAGGGCGACCAGCCGCCTGCAGTGGGCGCTGGCCGCCGTCGGCGCCGGCTGCGTGGCGCTCGGCATCGAGCTCGCCGTGGACGTGACCTGGTCCGGCGGGCTCGCGCCGCTGGTCATGTCCGTCGTCGGCTGCATCGCGGTCGGCCTGCTCATCCTCTTCGGCACCCTCGCCTTCGTCCACGTCGAGGTGAAGGTCGAGGGCGACACGATCGAGGTCCGGTGCGGCCACGCCGGTGTGCCGCGCCGCCGGATCCCTCTGCGGGACGTGGTGGAGGCCGACCACGCACCCAGCGTCACCCCACGGCACTGGGGCGGCTGGGGGTACCGCTGGCGACCCGAGAAGGGCACGGCTGTGGTCATCCGCCGGGGCGAGGGGCTCGTCCTCCGGTTGGGTGACGGGCGGCTGTTCACCGTCACGGTGGACGACGCCGAGGCGGCCGTCGACCACATCCGCACCCGCCTCCACGCGCTGCGGGCCTGATCCGGCCGACGGGGGTGGAGCCCGCTCCACCCCGGGACACCAGCCCGCTCCCTCCCCGCGCCGTTGCCCGCCGCATAGCGTCCACGTGGCACTTCCGCACACGGAAAGGACGCTCATGCCCGGGCGCCGCCGCGCACACCGTCCCGCTCGTCCCACCCCTGCCGTACCTGCCGCCGCTGTCGCCCCGCGGGCTGTGCAGACCCCACAGGTTCTGGCTCCGCGTCAACTGCGCCGCGGGCCTGGACCGGCCCACCGAGGGGACCGTCACCATCGGCGGTACGAACGTGGCGGCGCTGGGTGAACGGGACCGCACCCGGCTGCGCCGGGACCGCGTCGGCTTCGTCTTCCAGGAACTGAATCCGCTGCCCGCGCTCAGCGTCCGGGAGAACGTGGCGCTGCCGCTGCTGCTGGCCGAGGAGCACGGCCGGAACCGGACACGGGAGCGCGACCCGCTCCCGCGCGCCGACCGGGCGCTGGCCCTGGTCGGCTCTCGAAGAGCGTGCCGACGCCCGGCCCGCTCAGCTGTCCGGTGGCCAGCGGCAGCGCGTAGCGGTGGCACGGGCGCTGGTGACCGCACCGGAGGACTCGAGCATCCTTCCCCTGCCGAAGTGCTGAGGGAGCTGGCCCGGTGGTGAGCCCGACGGACCCGTGGCACCGGCGCCGCAGCGGCATCCGGCTGCTCACCCGCCGCGCCGCACGCCACCACCGTTCCGAGTGGTCCACCACCTTCGCCGCACTCGCGCTCACCTCACTCCTGCTGGGCGTCGCCGCGTCCGCCGTCGCCTCCGTGGCGCTGGGCCACCCCCGGGTCACAGCCCGCGCAGCCCGGGCGAGGTGGTGGCCGGAGCCGGGCTGTACGTCGAGCCGGGGCAGCGGCTGGCGGGGCGGCGGGTCGTGGGCGTCGCCGAAGGACCGGCCGTGCTCAACACGACCGCCGCCGAGGCACGCAGACTGGCCGGGCACCCCCGCTCGGTCGACGCCATCGGCGTACTGGCCGCCCCCGGCACGACCGCCGACCAGCTGTCCGCCCGCGTCCGCGACGCTCTCGACCGGGCGCGCCTGCGGGACGCCGGCGCGGGAGCGCGCGCCGCGAGCGACCCGGCCGCCCTGCGGGTGCTGACCGGCGACAGCCGGGGAGCGGCTGAGAACCAGCGCGCGGCACCGGCCCGCTCCGCGCTGCTGGAACTGCTCGGTTCCGTCACCGCGACCCTGGTGCTGGTCGCGCTGCTGGTGATCTGCTCGTTGAGCGCGCAGGCACTCCATCAGCGGGAGCCCGAACTCCAACTGCTGCGCACGGTCGGTGCCACCCCCGGCCAGTTGCGGGCCATGATCGGTCGTGAGCCGTCCTGGAACGCCGTCCGCGCCGCCCTGTGGAGTGTGTCGAGGGCCGTCCCCGCCTTCCTGCGGAGCGGGACTGTGGGTCCTACGGGACCGGCAGGTGCACTGACCTGCCTCTATGTCGCGCGGGACCACCCGCCGGGACGTAGGGTCGGGGCATGGCGACTCCCGACTTCATCCGCGATCTGCGGCGTTCCGCAGGGCACCAACTGCTCTATCTGCCCGGTGTCAGTGCCATCGTCTTCGACGACCAGGGCCGGGTGCTTCTCGGACGGCGAGCCGACAACGGCCGGTGGTCGGTGATCGGCGGTATCCCGGAGCCCGGCGAGCAGCCGGCGGACTGCGCGGTGCGCGAGGTGTTCGAGGAGACCAATGTGCGCTGTGTGCCGGAGCGCGTCGTCCTCGTCCACGGCCTGCACAAGCCTGTCACGTACCCCAACGGCGACATCTGCCAGTTCATGGACATCACCTTCCGCTGCCGCGCCGACGCCGAGGCGGCGAGCGCCGTGCGGGTCAACGACGAGGAGTCCCTGGAGGTCGGCTGGTTCGGGCTGGACGAGCTGCCGACGATGAAGGAGTACGCACACTTCCGCATCAAGCAGGCCGTCCAGGAGGGCCCCGCCTGGTTCTCGACCTCGCCGCACGCGATCAGTTGACAGGGCGGAGCGACGCGGCGCCGCGGGGCCTGCAGACGGCGGTGCGGCGGGGCCCGCAGACGGCCGGGTCCCGCCGCCACACCGCCGCTCAGAGCTTGCGGTAGGTGTACGCCTCCTCGGCGGCAGCGGCCACCGCCGCCAGGTCGCCGCCGCCTGCGGCAGTCACCACAGCGGCGACCGCGCCCTCGACCAGCGGGGCGTCCATCAGCCGCGCCGGCTCGGGCAGCTCGTCGCCCTCGGCCAGCAGCGTCTTGACCGTCAGCACCGCACTGCCCAGATCGACCAGGAGCGCGACACCTGCTCCCTCGTCCATCCGGTGCGCGGCCTCGACGATCAGCTCCTCACTGGTGCCCAGCCCCCCGTCGGGCAGCCCACCGGCACCGGCGACCAACGCGTCCGGCACCCCGGCCAGCCCGGCCGCCAGCCGCGCGACGGAGTCGGCGACCTCCTTGCTGTGCGAGACCAGGACGATCCCTACCCGCTTGCCCTCGTTCGCCTGCGCCATGGTCACTCACTCCCGCCGCTGTCACTCGCTGCCGCTTCCTGCCCGGCGTCCGCTGCCGCCAGTGCGGCCACCAACAGCGCAGCCGAGGTCGCACCGGGGTCCTGGTGCCCGATGCTGCGCTCGCCCAGATAGCTGGCCCGGCCCTTGCGCGCCTGGAGCGGCACCGTCTCCTCAGCGCCGCGCTCGGCCGCCGCCCGCGCCGCCTCGAAGTCCTTGCCGCCGCTGTCGGCCAGCGCTTCGACGGCCGGGTACAGCGCGTCGAGCATCGTCTTGTCACCCGCGGCGGCACCGCCCAGTTGCGCCACCGCCTCGATCCCGGTACGCAGCGCAGCCGCCAGCTCCTCGCGGCCGACCTGCTCCCCGGTGCCGAGTGCCTTGCCGGTACGGCGCAGCAGCGTGCCGTACAGCGGGCCGGAGGCCCCGCCGACCGTCGAGACCAGCTTCCGGCCCGCCGTCATCAGCACGGCACCCGGCGTGCCGGGCACATCCTCGCCCAGCTCCTCGCGTACCGCCTCGAAGCCGCGGCGCATATTGCCGCCGTGGTCCGCGTCGCCGATCGCCGAGTCGAGCTCGGTCAGCCGGTCGGCCTCGCGGGAGACCGCGTCCGCGGCGGCCGTCATCCAGCGTGCGAAGAAGGCGGCGTCCAGCTCTTGCGCGCCCTCGCCACCTTCGCCGGACCCGCCGGCGTCGTTCGTCACCTTGCCGCTCACTCCTGCTCCTTCGCCGCTGTCCCGGTCGTGGTGCTGTTGATCGCACCAGCACTGCGGCGGATGCCCTGCAGTGCCGGTGCCTGCCCTCATGCTGTACCGCGTTGCAGCTGTACCGCGGTGAAGCTGCAACGCGGTACAGCTGCCACACCGTGCTGTCCGCTGTCTGCCGGTGTCGTGCCGTGGCGCCGCTCGGCGAGACCTCAGACGCCCCACCGCAGCCCCGGGGTGCGCACGGGCGCGTCCCACAGCCGCAGCAGTTCCTCGTCGGCCCGGCACAGCGTCACGGAGGCGCCCGCCATGTCCAGCGAGGTCACATAGTTGCCGACGAGGGTACGGGCGACTGGAATCCGTCGCTCAGCCAGGACCCGGTGCACCTCGCCGCAGAACCCGTACAGCTCCAGCAGCGGTGTCGAGCCCATGCCGTTGACCAGTGCCAGCACCGGTTCCTCGGGCCGCAGGTCCTCCAGCACGGCGTCGACGGCGAAGTCCGCGATCTCACCCGCGGTCATCATCGCCCGGCGCTCGCGACCCGGTTCCCCATGGATGCCCACGCCCAACTCCAGCTCGCCCGACGGCAGTTCGAACATGGGGCCGCCCTTGGCAGGCGTGCTGCACGCGCTCAGCGCCACTCCGAAGCTGCGCGCGGAGTCGGCCACCTGGCGCGCGACCGCCTCCACCCGCTCCAGCGGCGCACCCTCGGCGGCGAGCGCGCCCGCGATCTTCTCGACGAACAGTGTGGCGCCGGTTCCCCGGCGTCCGGCGGTGTGCGTGCTGTCGGTGACCGCCACATCGTCCTCGACCAGGACCTTGCCGACGCGTAGCCCCTCGTCCTCGGCCAGTTCCGCGGCCATGTCGAAGTTGAGTACGTCCCCAGTGTAGTTCTTGACGATGAACAGCACACCCTCGCCGCTGTCCACGGCCGCGGCTGCCGCGACCATCTGGTCGGGGACGGGAGAGGTGAAGATCTCGCCCGGGCACGCGGCGTCCAGCATTCCGGGCCCCACGAACCCGCCGTGCAGCGGCTCGTGCCCGGAGCCGCCACCCGAGATCAGCGCCACCTTGCCGGCGACGGGCGCGTCCCTGCGGACCACCACCCGCTTGTCCACGTCCACCGTCAGCTCGGGATGAGCCGCCGCCATCCCGAGCAGCGCGTCGGGCACCACGGACTCGGGAACGTTGATCAGCATTCTCATGTGTACCTCCGGGAGAGGGTAGCAGCTACCGCAGTGACCGGTATCTTCGCAGGTCACAACAGATTTCCGAGGGATCGAGAGTGTGTTGGTCCCGGCGCTCGCGGCGCCTCGGAGCGGGGACTGTCGGGGGATGATACTGAGTGGTCGCCGAGTTTCCTGACGGCACGTCAGTCGAACCTCTGGTCGACATTCGTCCGTATCGGACAGTCTCTCGCGCAGGGCGTGGGCAGTCACGCATCTGTTACGTACGTGATACCGCGAGGCTTGTGTTACCTCTGGGCGGCCGACGGATCGCTGGGCCGGCTGGTGCCCCTCTTGGGCCCGGCCGGATCCCTGACGGCGGCGGCCGGCGCGCATAGCCGTGCGGCAGCGTTCTGCCGTGTGCCGGGTACGGCAGAACGCTCGGAGTCGTGGATGCTCCGCAGCCGAGTATTGTCCCGGTTCGGATGCGCGGTGATCATAGAGCCCCCGTCGGCCGAACCGGTCGGAGGGCGACCGACCTGCCAATCCACAAGGGACGCTCCGTGCGCAAACTCGTGTACTACATCGCCGCTACCCTCGACGGCTTCATCGCCGGGCCCGACGGCGCCGACCCCACAGGACCTGACGGCTTCTGGCCGATCCCCGACGACTATGTGCAGCACCTGGCCACCGAGTACCCCGAGACCCTGCCCGCCCCGGCCAGGAAGGCGCTGTCCATCACAGCAGAGGGCACCCACTTCGACACCGTCCTCGAGGGACGTAAGTCGTACGAGGTCGGCCTGGACGCCGGTATCACCGACGCCTATCCGCACCTGCGGCACCTCGTGTTCTCCACCACCCTGGCGGAGAGCCCCGACCCGGCCGTGGAGTTGGTCACCGGCGACCCGGTGGCGAAGGTGCGGGAGCTGAAGCAGGAGGACGGCAAGGACATCTGGCTGATCGGCGGCGGCGAGTTGGCGGGCGCCCTGTACGGCGAGATCGACCAGCTCATCGTCAAACTGGGTCCGCTGACCACCGGCACCGGCATACCCCTCTTCGGCCGCACGGCCGCCTTCGACCCGCGCGTCTGGAACCTCACGGGCCACACCGTTATGGACAGCGGGGCGGCTTTCCTCACCTACACCCGTGCCTGAAGGCCGGCCCGGTTGCAGCTCAGCCTGGCTCCTGTGACCGGAGCGGCACCAGGGGAGCTTCGACGCGGCGTCGGAACGGCGCACAGCTGCCCCGACGCCGCGTCGCCGGGCCCGCCTTCGGCCTCCGTACTTCGGCGATGCCGGAGATCCCCACTTCCCCAGCCAGCTACGTACGGCCGGACCCGCCCGGGGGACGCCGGGCGGTCTCGTCCCGCCGGGCTCAGGTGAGGTCGGGGGGCGGGCTCGGTCGCGTAGCGGCTCATCACGCGGATGCCGGCCTGCGGCGTCAGCGGTCGGCCGTCGGCCATCTCGCTCTGGAGGTCCCGGAAGTACTGCACATACAGGTCGGGAGTGAAGGTGCTGAGCAGGACGGCGGGTTGCCCGGTCGGGTGTCGCAGCGCCCCGTATCGCGGCGTCAGGCCTCACAGGGGGCGGATGTGCTCCGCCTGGAGTCCCTTTTGTCCTTGGGTGACCTCGAACTCCACCTGCTGCCCCTCCGTCAGCTCCCGATAGCCCTCGACGTCGATGTTCGTCTGGTGGGCGAACACGTCCGGGCCGCCCTCCTCATGATCGATGAATCCGAAGCCCTTGTCCGAGGCGACCGTCATCACGCTTCCGGTAGGC
>NZ_JAGPXJ010000238.1:0-401 GCF_018070605.1 Streptomyces sp. B15 | reverse complement strand
ACAGTCTGAGTTCCAGTATAACAAGTCAAAAGGTACGGGCCGCTCGCCTTTTAGGTAGTTTTGTACGTAGTAGTTCCAGTATAGGCTGTTCTCACGGAGTAAGCTAAATGACACGCCCATCATTCGCCCATCAAATACACCTTTGTCGGCGTTTTGCTTGTCAATCGCAGTAACGATTTTGTCATCGATAAAGACGCCGATATCACCTGGATCTGAGAAATCAATAATGGTGGCCCAAAGTGTCGCACTGGCAATGCGGCTTTCTTGCTTGGTCGCGGCAAGGTAGCCTAGCGTCAATGCGGTCAACATACCCCCAATACAGTAACCTGTGATATTGATGGTTTTTTCACCCGTGATGGCTTCAATTTGGTCCATCGCTGCAAGCACACCGTCTTTCATGT
>NZ_JAGPXJ010000034.1:4160-68718 GCF_018070605.1 Streptomyces sp. B15 | reverse complement strand
TTACGGGACAACGCTTACGAGCTCGTGCATGGTTGGCGGTGAGGCGTAGAGGATGGCGGCGGGACTCGATGTTCACGTCTGCCGTGCCGACGTCAGGTCCGCGGTCTGCTGATGGGACAGCAGTCCGGCGACGGCTTGGACGGTGTGACTCATGTGCTCGCGGCGACCGAGGTGGCGGGCGAGTGCCCGCCAGTTCTTCAGGTGGGCGATGCCGTGCTCGACCCGGATTCGCCGTGAAGAATGCGCCTTGCGCTGCCGCTCGTACATCTCCTCGTACCAGTCCGGGGTGTTCTTCTTGAACTTGCGATGCGGTGGTGTCACCACCCGTCCGCCCGTCTGCGCACCCAGACCCTGGTAGCCGGCATCAGCGAGGATCTCTACCGCGGGACCACCGTCCAGGAGCTTGACCAGTCCCAACTGGCGGGCGTGGGTGATGTCCGCGCAGCTTCCGGGCCTGGTCGGGCTGCAGAAGAGCATCCGGCCGTCCGCGTCGGTGAGCACCATGGTCTTGACAGCGTTCTGCTTGCTCTTGCCGGAGATGAACTTGTCCCGGTCCTCGCGTCCAGCGGCCGGCCGCCGGACGCGGATCTCGGTGCCGTCGACGATCCCGGTCCTCCCGCTGGCACCGAGATGATCGACAACCTCGGCCAGAGTCCGCAGCCGAAGGCCAGGGCTCACAGTGCAGCCTCGCTCGGCGAGCAGCGGTCGTACCTCGCCGATGGCACGGGTGATGGTGGAGCGGTCCACGTCGAACCAGCAGGCCAGCACGTCGTGCGTGGCCCCGTGGCGGAGATGAACGAGCGTGACCAGGAGCCGGTCGACGAACACCAGCCGATGCTTTGCACCGGCACCCAGGGCGCGCTTCCGCGGCCTGGACGCAAGCCTGGCCTGGTGCCTCTCATGCCACAACGGGCCCAACTCGGCCACGAGTTCAGCGATCATGTCAGCCGAAAGGCCCGTGATCCTCCGGTCGCTGATGATCGCTGCACGAGACGCGTTCCCCACCACACAACCATGATCAACGATCAGGAACCCGACGCCTCACCGCCAACCATGCACGAGCTCGTAACGAGCTCGTGCATGGTTGGCGGTGAGGCGTAGAGGATGGCGGCGGGACTCGATGTTCACGTCTGCCGTGCCGACGTCAGGTCCGCGGTCTGCTGATGGGACAGCAGTCCGGCGACGGCTTGGACGGTGTGACTCATGTGCTCGCGGCGACCGAGGTGGCGGGCGAGTGCCCGCCAGTTCTTCAGGTGGGCGATGCCGTGCTCGACCCGGATTCGCCGTGAAGAATGCGCCTTGTCGCTGCCGCTCGTACATCTCCTCGTACCAGTCCGGGGTGTTCTTCTTGAACTTGCGATGCGGTGGTGTCACCACCCGTCCGCCCGTCTGCGCACCCAGACCCTGGTAGCCGGCATCAGCGAGGATCTCTACCGCGGGACCACCGTCCAGGAGCTTGACCAGTCCCAACTGGCGGGCGTGGGTGATGTCCGCGCAGCTTCCGGGCCTGGTCGGGCTGCAGAAGAGCATCCGGCCGTCCGCGTCGGTGAGCACCATGGTCTTGACAGCGTTCTGCTTGCTCTTGCCGGAGATGAACTTGTCCCGGTCCTCGCGTCCAGCGGCCGGCCGCCGGACGCGGATCTCGGTGCCGTCGACGATCCCGGTCCTCCCGCTGGCACCGAGATGATCGACAACCTCGGCCAGAGTCCGCAGCCGAAGGCCAGGGCTCACAGTGCAGCCTCGCTCGGCGAGCAGCGGTCGTACCTCGCCGATGGCACGGGTGATGGTGGAGCGGTCCACGTCGAACCAGCAGGCCAGCACGTCGTGCGTGGCCCCGTGGCGGAGATGAACGAGCGTGACCAGGAGCCGGTCGACGAACACCAGCCGATGCTTTGCACCGGCACCCAGGGCGCGCTTCCGCGGCCTGGACGCAAGCCTGGCCTGGTGCCTCTCATGCCACAACGGGCCCAACTCGGCCACGAGTTCAGCGATCACGTCAGCCGAAAGGCCCGTGATCCTCCGGTCGCTGATGATCGCTGCACGAGACGCGTTCCCCACCACACAACCATGATCAACGATCAGGAACCCGACGCCTCACCGCCAACCATGCACGAGCTCGTTAGCAGGGACACTCGACGGAACGCCTCCGCGCGGGCGGAGAGCACACGGCACCGACGATGCCCCGGACGGCAAGAAGCGGTCCACCTCCGCGCGGGCGGAGGAGCACGGGTTGGTGTCTGGGCGGAGTAGATCGGCCGCCGGAATTAGCAACGCCTCCGAATGCCAACCGCACGAACGGCCCCTGCCTGTGAGCCCGACTGCCTAAGAATCAGCCGGGCTCGAACAACTGCACGGATGCCCTCCGGGTGCCCGCCCCGGGGGGCCTCTTCGTGTGTCGAGCCCACTACTTGCAACCCCGCACGTGACACTAAAGACTCACACCGCCCCGGGCATCCCGCGAAAGCCGCGCCGACAGCGGTTACACCAGCACCTACCGACGTCCGTAGGTCCGCCGAAGGGTCCAAGATTGGACCCTCACCACGAAGCCCTCGGCCGCTACCGCGGCCGGGGGCTTCTGGTGCTCTCCGCCCGCGCGGAGGTGGTCCGGTGACCGGCAGGCACAGGGAGGCGGACAGAGCGGAAGTGGGTCGATTCGGGGTCAGGAGGTGCAACTCGCCAGCAACGAGCCTGGTTTCCTCTTCCAGCTCGCGCCTGGCTGCTCCGCCCGGCTCCTGGCGCGCACTCGGCACCCACAGGCGGAGAGGAGCGTGACCGCGGGGCCCGGGCGCTGGAGGTAGCTGGGAGGGACGGTGGCGTGCCACGGCCACGGGACCGGGCGGACGTGACCCTTCACCTCTCTCGCGCTCGCCGACTATGCCGTTGCGCCGCCCGTATCCACTTGGTCGCAAATCGTCACGTTGCCGAGGGTCCGCTTGGTCGTCGACCGGCTTGCGAGTCAGTCCGGCCAGCGATTTTACTCAATGGCTTGATCATCACCTTGCTCATTGGCTGCTTCATACGCGCGCAACATGCCACGAACCGTGACTGCAAGGGCTCGGCGGTGTGACACCAAGCGGGTCTTTCGTGCAGACTCGCGCGCCTCATTGCAATTGTCCCTGCTCCGGCGCCCGCCAGACCCAGCGCGCGTTGGTGGCCGTCCACACGGCTGCTATCACCACAACGTTTTCGGCAGGACCAAAGCGGACATGCGCCGGTTGATTGATCAGGTCCCACCCACCGCTCCAACGTTTCTTCCGCGCCCGGAGTTCATCGAGGCCGTGCGGCTGGTCGATCCGTCGAGCGGTTGGGAGGCGCTGCGCGGCGCGCCCGGTGGGTAGTCCGTTGTGGATGCGTGGGCCTACCGGGACAACGCACTGGCTGCCTACCGGGGCCTGGTTGTAGTGGCGGGTCGAGCAGGCCGCCGATGGCAGCTCAGGTACGAACGAGGGGTGGGCGCTGACCTACTGCACAGCGGCTTACCGGGTCGATCCGAGCGCAGCACGCCCGGAGACCACCCTGCCCGCGGGCTACCAACGCCAGCGCACTAACGAGTGAGTACTGCGGCCGGGGCGTAAAACCGGGGCGCGGTTCGATGCCTCAGTCGGAAGAGGACGTCGTTACGGTTCTCATGCCCTGTGCTGTGTTCTTGATCAGCAGCAGGGGTGCGCTGAGTTTGCATAGCGCAGGCTTCATGTGCTTTCGATGCAAAGGTCCTGGGTCCTGCTTGGGCTGACACAGCTCTTCATGACGAGAGCCGGGGGAGGTGCCAGCATTCTCCTGTGGCCTGCTCTGATAGGGAAGTTCGGCGAACTCTCACTCGCACGGGGGATCTACCGTGAGCGCAGAGGGGCCTAGCATTTTTCACTGCTGCCCATCGTGTACTTGCATATGAAAGGCGCGTGCTGGAAGGCGGCGGGCTGTACATCAGGTGAGGGCGCGGGCAGGCGGCGAAGACACGGACGATGGCGGTGGAGGTAGCTCATGAGGTTTGAGAACGGCGTACGGGCGGACTCTGTGGCGGAAGAGGCCGAGTGGAGGAAGAGTCAGCGGAGCGTGGGCGACGGGAACTGTGTGGAGGTGGCGCTCGCCGGTGGGGAGGTGGCGGTGCGGAATTCGCGTGACCCCCAGGGGCCGGCTCTGATCTACACGCCGGCGGAGTTCGCTGCCTTCGCCCAAGGGGTCAAGGACGGAGAGTTCGACGATCTGATCGCCTGATCCTCGGCTGTGTAGGCGGAACGGCGGGCAGGTACGTGGCACATCTGGGAGACTGACACGGCGTGTGTTGGTAGCCACAGGGAGTATGCATGTCCGCCGTCCGTCAGCCGGATCCGCAGTGCCCTGCGTCAGGCGGGTCCGTGGTGCCTATCCAGCGTGGCCACCTTGACGGCCCCGCCCGTCTCTTGGGCAGTGAACTGCGGATGCTCCGAGATTCGCGCGGGTTGCCACAGCGCGCGGCCGCGGAGGCGATCCGTGGATCGGTGGCCAAGGTAAGCCGGCTGGAGCGGGGGGAGACCCCGCCCCGCCGCCGCGATGTGCAAGCTCTCCTGGCCCTCTACGGCGTGCCGGATGAAAAGGCCGCGGAGATCGACGCGCTTTTGCGGCAGGTGCTGGACGAGGCGTGGTACCAGCGGTACCTGGACGTCACCCCTAAGTTTCTGCACCGCCTGATCCGCATGGAAGGGCAGGCACGGGAAATCTCTGTCTTCGAGAACTGCGTCGTCCCCGGCATTCTCCAGACCCCTGACTACGCCCGCGTCTTGATCAAGTCCGCTTACCCGGACGCTGGCACCAGCGATCTCGACCGCATGGTTGGACTGCGCAAGGAGCGGCTGAAACAGCTGCGCTCATGCGAAAAGCTGCAAGCTCTCATCGATGCCGGTGTACTGCTCCGCCCCGTGGGCGGCAACGAGGTCATGAGGGCCCAGATGGAGGCTCTGCTGAGTTTGTCGCGCGAGCCCTTTAACAAGATCAACATTCGCATCGTGCCGTTCGAGAAGACAGCACTTCTTCCCGTCACACACCCCATCGCGCGCCTGCGGTTCACGGACGGTGGGCCTCCTGAGCAGATCTACATCGAGCGCTTGCACAACGCGGAGTACGTCACCGGCAAGGACGAAGTCTTGCGCTATAAGAAGCTGTTCGACCGGATGCGGGAGGCAGCCTTGGCGCGCGAGGACAGCGAAAAGCTCCTGGAGAAAGCGATCCGGGACTACTCGTAGTCGGTCAAGCTTCGGGTACCTGGGCGACTCCGCCCCACTCTTCCCACGCCAGCCGCTGTTGGTCCTGCCCGGCCTGATCAGGATCCGGGCGCCAACCGCGTACGTCGACAATCCCCGGCGGGAGAACGTCCAGACCCGTGAAGTATGCCTCGATCTCTGCACGTGAGCGAACCCGGCCCCATGAGCCTTGCGTCAGCTTGTGCATCAAGTCGGTGACGCGCTGCCGGAACTCCGGATCTCCGCTGGCCAAGTGACTGATCGCGAGGAAATCCCCTGGCTGAAGCCGCTGGACCACCTTTCGCACCACTGCAGCCGGGCCTCTCTCGTCGGGGAAGTCTTTCAGACAGTGCAGGACAGAGATGAACAGGCAAGCAGTGCGTTCACCAGGACGGAAGAGGCGCTTGCGCTCGGCGAAGTCGAAGATCTCGGCTGTGTCGCGCATGTCCATCGACAGGACTGCGGTGTTGTCGTTCTCGTCCAGGCACGTGCGGCCGTGTGCCAAGACCATCGGGTCATTGTCGACGTACACGACACGAACGTCCGGGTTGATGCGCTGTGCGATCTCGTGCACGTTGTTCTGTGTCGGCAACCCGGAGCCATGGTCGATGATCTGAGTGACCCCGTACTCCTCAACCAGCGTGCTGACGACCCGTCCGAGAAACGCTCTGTTGATGCGGGCGAGTGGTGCGCAGTCAGGTGCGATGCGGTCGAGTTCGGCACAGGCTTGCCGGTCGACATCGTAGTTCTCGACCCCGCCCAGGTAGAGGTCATACATCCTGGCCACGCTGGGTGTGGTGGTGTCGATCTCGCTCGGGAGATTCTCCACACTCATCCCTCAGCCTCCCTGTCCCCCGAGGACCGCGCGCCCGCCCCGAGTGTGTTGGAACTCACATCGTAGACAGGTCAGTTGGGAAGTTCCACGCGACGGCGGGGGACCTGGTGCACAGGTGGCCTACAACGCGTTGTTGACGTGTGCCTCGGCGTACGCCCGGCGTACGCCGAGGCACACGTCAACGGGTCAGCTCCGCGGTTGCCTCGTGCGGAGTGCTGCGGCCAGGCAGGGTGAGATCCTGCGCTCGGCGCTGCGCAGGCGGGCGACCAGGAGGTGCTCCGGCACTCCCATGAGCGCGGAGGACTCCGGGACAGGTAGTTGCAGCACGTGGTGCAGCACCAGAGCATCGGCCTGAGTGCGGCCAACGATTCCGTACACTGCCTGCGCCCCCGGGTGGGCCGGACACCTGCAGCACATCCCGGACACCTCCACGCTGAGGAGCTGCCAGGCAAAGGCCGCTGCACTCGGACTGCGCAGCGCTTCCTCCCACCGCTCCCGCAGCCGATCCAGCACGCGCTCGACGGTCGCCTTGGCCGATTCCACGTCATTGGTGCGCACCTGGGCATAGCGCCGATATACCTGGTCATGGCAGCAGATGAAGGCCGCCAGGCCGAGCGCAGCGGCATGTCGCCGGGCACACGCACTCGTCGATACAACGGCAGCGTCGCCCGCTGCTGGCCTGCAGCTGGACGGAGGCCGCCGGTTCACAGCGACTCCTCCTGCCCATCGAGACGGTCGCGCATCAGACGCTCAGTGCGGGCCGGCCCCCAGCGGGCACGCACTGCAGCGGCACTTTGCCCCGCTTCCTGCGCGACGTCCTCCCACGTCGCACCATCCCGCCGAGCGTCCTGGACGGCGGCAGCCGCGTAGCAGCGCGCCTCCAACTCCACTTGCGCAGCGAGCGCCAACCGCCGCCCGAGCGGCTCCTCACGCAGATGGGATTCCGCCAGCCGTATCCCGGCATCACGCACACCGGCGGCAACGCCTCCCCCCTGACGAGGTTCCTTTACTGCAGGTGACCTACGACGCGCTCGCTGAGCGCGTCGGCGACACTGAGGCCGGCAGTAGTCCCGCCGTCGCCCCGGCCCCTCCTGAAGAAAGGACTCACCACAGTGAGCACAAACCCGCGATACCCCTGTCACCGCACTTCTCCTCTCCAAGCTCAGTTCTCTCCGGGGTAAAAAAGAGGGGGTGACGGGCACGCCCGCCACCCCCTGCCTCGGCGCTAGAACAGACGGAGTCGGGTGAAGTGCAGCCTCCTTGCACCCCTGACCACCACGACGACAGGGATCACAAGGACAACTACAACCAGACCACCTGCCACAGGCGGCGACGGCACAGCCGTCACGCACATCGAGATGGTCAACGAGACCTTGCCCGACGCAGGTGCGCACACAGCGAGGAGCAGCGCCACCAGAAGCGGTGACGCAACCCAACGCCCGAAAGACGTTCGTGAGCGCCTGGGATTGGGCATACTGGCCCTGCGGGCGCGCCTCCTGAAGGCCGCGCCGACGCGCTGAATCACAGCGAAATTCCTTTCTTCACGGGGAGGTTTTTGTTGTGGACATGGCGGCCCCGGGGGGCAATCCCGGGGTCGCTGCGCGTGTGCGCCATGCTTCACGAAGAGGTGTAGCCACACATGCACGCAGCGTATCGCCGCCCAAAGACTAGCGTGTTTCCCATCTGCCATGTGCCCACTCGGAAAATCCGCCTTACTGAAAAGGCGGACTGCTCGCTCAGGCTAAGCGAGGCCACCGTGGGGTTTCGGCTCGCTGACCGAACCGCAGCGGATATCGATCGAAGTTGAGAGATCAGAGTCAACTAACGTCAGAGGTGAACGCGGCAATGGGGCCAGGGCAACGCATCTACCTAGTCATCTCAGGCCAAGGCTCTGAAACCGGACGTCGCTTGCGGGTCCATCCGTAGAAGCGGAATATGCACGTCCTCTCTAGTGCCGTTCCCCATGCCGCGCAAAAATAGCAAATTCTCTACAGCGAATCTCGAAGGTCTGGCCCGTCCGAGCGGAACGCAGCGACGCACGTCGCGTGAACCTGGCGCCGCCTCCTGCGCCTCTTCGGGCGTAAATCAGTCTGGGAACGCTTCAGGTCAAGAGGCAAGGCTTCACAAGAGCGCAAATGGTGCTACTGCGCCCGGCAGGTCCAGCTCCGACCTCTGGACCTAACGAGCTCGTGCATGGTTGGCGGAGAAGCGTTGAGGACGGCGGCGGGACTCGAGGTTCACGTCTCCCGGCTCGGCGGCAGGGCCGCCGGTCTGCTGATGGGGCAGCAGCCCGGCTATGGCCTGGACAGTCTGATTCGTGTGCTCGCGACGACCGAACTGGCGGGCGAATGCCCGCCAGTCCTTCAGATGGGCGATGCCGTGCTCGAGCCGAATACGTCGTGAAGAATGCGCCTTGCGCTGCCGCTCGTACGTCTCCTCGTACCAGTCCGGGGTGTTCCTCTTGGACTTGCGATGCGGTGTCACCACCTGTCCGCGCGTCTGGGCACCCGACCTTGGTAGACGGCATCGGCGAGGCTCTCTACCGCGGGACCGTCGTCCAGGAGCTTGGCCAGCCCCAACGCGCGGGCACGGGCCGATGTCTACGCAGCTTCCGAGCTTGGTCGGGTTGCAGAACAGCATCCGGCCGTCCTTGTCGGTGACCACCATCGTCTTGGCCGCATTCTGCTTGCTCTGCCGGAGGTGAATGTGTCCCGGTTCTTGCGCCCGGCGGCTGCCCGCCGAGCCCGGATCTCGGTGCCGTCGACGATCCCAGACTTCCCGCCGGCCCCCGGATGGCCGACGACCTCGGCCAAAGTCCGCAGCCGAAGGCCATGGCTCACGGTGCATCCTTGCTCGGCGAGCAACGGTCGTACCTCACCGATGGTGCGGGTGACGGCGGAGCCACCCACGTTGAACCAACAGGCCAGCACGTCGTGCGTGGCCCCGTGGCGGAGATGAACGAGGGTGGCCAGGAGCCGGTCAGCGAGCAAGCCGATGCTTGGCGCCAGCATCAAGGGCGCGCTTCCGCGCCCTGCCTGCAGCGGCATCTCGGGGTCATGTTCCGCGGCTGGACGAGCTCACCCGTTGCGGCGGCGTGCGCGCGGCGGCATGCAGCGGGCGGCGGCTCCGTGTGAGTCTCAATTCCTCGTAGCCGCAGGTTCGAGTCCTCGGCAGGGCACACGGCAGATGGGAAACGCTCGGACCCCCGCGGGGGCGGCGCAATTGCCGTGATTGAGGCAACGTACGGGATCTCGTGACGCCGGGCGCCAAGCCGGGTGGCGAAGCCGCTGGCTACGAGTCCTGGCTGGAGCGTGACCAAGGGCATGCGGCTGGACTTCGATCCGGTGGCGCTGGGACCTCGTCCCAGCCGCTCTGACCGCTCTGGTCGGCGGCGGCCGGGCTAGCCCAGGAGCCCGCCGCGCGCTGGGGAGGTCCTCACCGTCATTGGTGGGGGATGCCCAGCTTGTGTCGCTGGTCATTGGGGAACAGCCCCGCATGCGCGGGGACCACCGCGAAGAGCGAGCCGCCTTGCGGGTCCCACAGGGAACAGCCCGGCATGCGCGGGGACCACAAGTCCACCACGGTCACCGCCGGCGCCATCTGGGGAACAGCCCCCGCATGCGCGGGGGCCATGGCGAGACTCGGCCTTGAAGGACAGCCGCGAAGGGAACAGCCCCGCATGCACGGGGACCACTACCGGCTGTCCGGCCACCGCGACGCAGAGCGGGGAAAAGCCCCGCAGGCGCGGGGACCACTCAACGGTCTGGCACGACGGGATCAAACCCGTGGGAACAGCCCCGCAGACGCGGGGACCACCGCCGGATGCTGCTGGCCCACCCGGTGCCCGTGGGAACAGCCCCGCAGACGCGGGGACCACACCGGACTGGCCATCACCGGGATCCCGGCACTGGGAACAGCCCCGCAGACGCGGGGACCACGAGGTTCTCACCCTGCTGGCGGCGGCAGCGGCGGGAACAGCCCCGCAGACGCGGGGACCACCGAAGCGGGGGAGTCGGGCAGCGCCTGCGGCCGGGAACAGCCCCGCAGAAGCGGGGACCACCTGATCAGCCAACCCGCCCTGGACCTGGAGACGGGAACAGCCCCGCAGACGCGGGGACCACTCCGGCGCCATCGCGGGGCTGGCCCTCCTCGCGGGAACAGCCCCGCAGACGCGGGGACCACGTGGTCTCGTCGTGGCGGTCGATCTCGGGCCGGGGAACAGCCCCGCAGACGCGGGGACCACCTCGGGCAGGTCAATGCGCACCCGCACCGGCCGGGAACAGCCCCGCAGACGCGGGGACCACCAGGTCCTGCTCGTCGGGCCGGTATCCGTCTGGGGAACAGCCCCGCAGACGCGGGGACCACCAGCGCGAGCACGGTCACCACCCCCGCGCCGCGGGAACAGCCCCGCAGACGCGGGGACCACCAGGCTGCACGCTCGTTGGCGGCCGCAAGGTCGGGAACAGCCCCGCAGACGCGGGGACCACGCGACGTCCTTGTCGGAGCAGACGGAGCTGTTGGGAACAGCCCCGCAGACGCGGGGACCACCAGCGGAGGCGCCATGTGCCTCGCCGAAGCCATGGAACAGCCCCGCAGACGCGGGGACCACAACCCGTACTCCTCGCACACGACCTGAAGGGCGGGAACAGCCCCGCAGACGCGGGGACCACTTGCCCTGCGTCGCGGTGCCCAGCGCCACCGAGGGAACAGCCCCGCAGACGCGGGGACCACCTCGATCGTCTGCGCTCGATGCTCACCGACCGGGGAACAGCCCCGCAGACGCGGGGACCACGAGTCGCGGGCCGCGTGGATCACCGAGACGGAGGGAACAGCCCCGCAGACGCGGGGACCACCCGATCACCGTCGTGCGCATCCCCGACCCCGAGGGAACAGCCCCGCAGACGCGGGGACCACTCGAGGCACATCATTGCCCCGTTTACGACGAGGGGAACAGCCCCGCAGACGCGGGGACCACAGGGTGACGATGCGGCCTTGGGCGCCGTTGCGGGGAACAGCCCCGCAGACGCGGGGACCACTCGGCTCTCACCATCGTGACGGCCGGACTGTTGGGAACAGCCCCGCAGACGCGGGGACCACTCGGGGATCGGGGCGCCCAGCCCGGCCTCCCGGGGAACAGCCCCGCAGACGCGGGGACCACGACGGCGACCGGCTTCCCACGGGCTGGGGCTGGGGAACAGCCCCGCAGACGCGGGGACCACGGCCTCGGGGTCGACCAGGTCGGCGATCCAGTGGGAACAGCCCCGCAGACGCGGGGACCACTCGGCTACGACCGGATGTTCGCCGGGCAGACGGGGAACAGCCCCGCAGACGCGGGGACCACCCGCGGGAGATTTCGGCGACTTCCTGCGCCCGGGGAACAGCCCCGCAGACGCGGGGACCACTGGCCCGCCGGCCCTGACAGGCAGGTGTGGACGGGAACAGCCCCGCAGACGCGGGGACCACACGCTGCGCGATGTGCTCGGCCGCCTGAGCGAGGGAACAGCCCCGCAGACGCGGGGACCACCCGTCATCGGCTGGGGCGAAGGTCATCTGCTGGGGAACAGCCCCGCAGACGCGGGGACCACCGCACCCACAGCACGCGTCTGCCGCGCACCAAGGGAACAGCCCCGCAGACGCGGGGACCACCCCTCCGCGAGTCCGTCGAGGATGCGACGCACGGGAACAGCCCCGCAGACGCGGGGACCACCTGTCATGAAACCCCCTGAGGGATCAGGCCGGGGGAACAGCCCCGCAGACGCGGGGACCACCGTTGCGGGCCGCTTGCCGCTCGTACGCGGCCAGGGAACAGCCCCGCAGACGCGGGGACCACTGCAGGTGTGCCCAGTGCCGCCAGTGCCCGGCGGGAACAGCCCCGCAGACGCGGGGACCACCTGCGCCGCCTCCTCGACGAGACGGCCGCCCAGGGAACAGCCCCGCAGACGCGGGGACCACAGCTGATGGAACGGCTCGATCCCGCCTACTGGGGGAACAGCCCCGCAGACGCGGGGACCACATGCGCTGGCGGACTGCGGGGTCCTCGGGAGGGGGAACAGCCCCGCAGACGCGGGGACCACCTTCGCATCTCGTAACGCGCCGAGGACAGCCCGGGAACAGCCCCGCAGACGCGGGGACCACCGGGTCATGCCACGGCCCTTTCCGCGAGGGGCAGGGAACAGCCCCGCAGACGCGGGGACCACGAACTGACGGGACTGACGACCAACACCGTGATGGGAACAGCCCCGCAGACGCGGGGACCACGGCACGTCCGGCACCCGAAACTCCGCAACCTCGGGAACAGCCCCGCAGACGCGGGGACCACGCCCGGTAGGTGGTTGCTGTTGTGGTCACTCTGGGAACAGCCCCGCAGACGCGGGGACCACGGCACGTCCGGCACCCGAAACTCCGCAACCTCGGGAACAGCCCCGCAGACGCGGGGACCACGCCCGGTAGGTGGTTGCTGTTGTGGTCACTCTGGGAACAGCCCCGCAGACGCGGGGACCACCGGCTCGTCCTCGTTCTGGCCGGTGCCGTCCAGGGAACAGCCCCGCAGACGCGGGGACCACGCCCCAGGGCTGCCGGTAGCAGCCCGGGCCGGGGGAACAGCCCCGCAGACGCGGGGACCACCGGGGCGGCCGGCTCCGGGGCTCCGGTGCGTGGGGAACAGCCCCGCAGACGCGGGGACCACATACCGAAGAGGTTCTTCAACGGCTGGAGTTTGGGAACAGCCCCGCAGACGCGGGGACCACGATGCGGAGGCCCTGGAGGAGTGGGAGGACTGGGGAACAGCCCCGCAGACGCGGGGACCACTACGAACTGTCGCAGAACGCGCTGGGCGCCCCGGGAACAGCCCCGCAGACGCGGGGACCACTGACGGGATGATGACCATGATTCGGCCGACGGGGGAACAGCCCCGCAGACGCGGGGACCACCGTGTGCTGCTGGGGAAGCAGTTTGCGGTGCAGGGAACAGCCCCGCAGACGCGGGGACCACCTCACAGTCGAGGGCACCCCGGCGCGGGTGTCGGGAACAGCCCCGCAGACGCGGGGACCACGACCTGCAGTACGACGTGGTCGCGAAGGGCGCGGGAACAGCCCCGCAGACGCGGGGACCACCTAGGAAGGCACGCTAAAACCTACGCGCGCAGGGGAACAGCCCCGCAGACGCGGGGACCACTCCCAGTCCGTCCAGGCGCGGACGTCGGTGACGGGAACAGCCCCGCAGACGCGGGGACCACTCGGGAGACGCTGCCCCAGTCGCCATTGGGCAGGGAACAGCCCCGCAGACGCGGGGACCACAACGCTGCGTGCGAGTTGTGGCCAACGCCTCCGGGAACAGCCCCGCAGACGCGGGGACCACGACCTCGACCCCGACATGGACGCCATCGGCCGGGGAACAGCCCCGCAGACGCGGGGACCACAGCGTGAAGCCGTACATCTCGGCGGCGGTCCCGGGAACAGCCCCGCAGACGCGGGGACCACCCTCCTTCGGACGTCCGCCAGAGCGGAGAGCTGGGAACAGCCCCGCAGACGCGGGGACCACCTCCAAATGAAGATCAATCAGGAGGAGTTCGAGGGAACAGCCCCGCAGACGCGGGGACCACGAGCAGCAGGCCGTCCAGCGGTCCGCCGACCAGGGAACAGCCCCGCAGACGCGGGGACCACCCGGTGGCGGAACCGGCGCCGGACGGCGCCGAGGGAACAGCCCCGCAGACGCGGGGACCACAATCTGTTCGACAACCCGGGCGCCAACGCTGGGGGAACAGCCCCGCAGACGCGGGGACCACCGCTCACACGTGGTTCTCGTCCTGGTCGGTCAGGGAACAGCCCCGCAGACGCGGGGACCACTACCCCTCCACCGCCTTCTGGTGGAATCCTTCGGGAACAGCCCCGCAGACGCGGGGACCACAGCGTCTACGCGGCGTTGGCCAGGAACGTTTTGGGAACAGCCCCGCAGACGCGGGGACCACGGTGCGGGGCTTGCGCTGGGCGATGTCCAGCAGGGAACAGCCCCGCAGACGCGGGGACCACTGGCCCGTACGGTCGGCCGGGGCGGGCGGATCGGGAACAGCCCCGCAGACGCGGGGACCACTTCCCCATCGGTGTGGACGGCGCCATCGTTGCGGGAACAGCCCCGCAGACGCGGGGACCACCAGCTCGGAGCGACCTTCGCGATCACCCGCGCGGGAACAGCCCCGCAGACGCGGGGACCACGAGCAGGCCCACCGGCAGCCTGTGCCGCCGACGGGAACAGCCCCGCAGACGCGGGGACCACTCGTACGCCTCGTACTCGAAGCGCTCGGCCGCGGGAACAGCCCCGCAGACGCGGGGACCACGCCGCTGACCTGGGGTTTCGCTTACGCGGCGAGGGAACAGCCCCGCAGACGCGGGGACCACACAGACACCCAAGGCAGCGGGATACGAGAGGGGGGAACAGCCCCGCAGACGCGGGGACCACCGGGTGATGGCAGTGCGGGCGCGGTGCTGCCAGGGAACAGCCCCGCAGACGCGGGGACCACGTGACGGCCAGCCCGCGATCTGCGGGCTGGCCGGGAACAGCCCCGCAGACGCGGGGACCACTGGATGCGTACCGCCAAGCGCGGGATCCTCCAGGGAACAGCCCCGCAGACGCGGGGACCACGATTGCGCTGAGCGCTGTGCTGAGGGCGCGGAGGGAACAGCCCCGCAGACGCGGGGACCACGGATTTCACCGGCCCGTCCGAGTCGGGCGAGCGGGAACAGCCCCGCAGACGCGGGGACCACTCAACCAGCCTCGCCGAGTCAGGATTTGTGTGTGGAACAGCCCCGCAGACGCGGGGACCACCGGTAGGCGAGGCGCAGAAGCGCGTTGACGCCGGGAACAGCCCCGCAGACGCGGGGACCACCCTGAGGTGATTCCGTGGCTGGCCGGGTCCTGGGGAACAGCCCCGCAGACGCGGGGACCACCTGCGCCAAATCGCCCTCGTCCGGCTGCGGCTGGGAACAGCCCCGCAGACGCGGGGACCACGGCGTTGACCCTGGGCACGGAGGGCGCGGCCGGGGAACAGCCCCGCAGACGCGGGGACCACAGGCCGCGACCAGGGGCTTTGCATCGCCGAGCGCCGGTTTTTACCCACTAGCGCGAATTCCGACATAGTGGATCCGTATCGCAGGAACCTACTCAAAGTCATCAGCTGTTTCCGAAGCGACGGCGTTTGGCGGCCTTGCTCCAGCCCTGTTTGGGCGGTTTGGGAGCGGTTTCGTGGGGTTGGGTGGGGTTTGGGCGGTGTAGGAGTGTCAGGCCCTCATGGTCGACGGGGTGCCAGCTGTGGTCGTGGGTCTTGAAGGTGAAGCCCTGCTCGTTGTTGGTCTGGTAGGCGAGCAGGGCGCGGCCTTGGCCGGAGTATTGGCATACCTCGGCCCACAGGATCTCTCGCACGCGGGCGGAGGGGGAGCCCAGGAAGACGCCGGGGGAGAGTTCCAGTAGCCAGCGGGTCAGGAAGCCACGGAGTCCAGCGGGGCAGTTGGCCAGGATGATGACGGTCACCAGATGGGGTCTTCCCCGTAGTTCCGGCCGCCTGTCACATGAAGGTCCCCGTCGGTCTGCAAGGTGACGCTGTCCTGTGCTTCGGGAGATTCGCTGGCTTGGGCCTCGTCGTAGCGCAGGAGTTGCTTGATGTCTCGCACGCAGCGGTCCAACAGTGCGGTCTCGTTGATGCGGTCGCGTAGAGCCCGTCGTGTTCGTGTGGCCACGTCGTCGGGGCCGTGCGCTGCTGCGTCGAACGCGGCTGGGATGGCGATGTCGGTCTTGTAGAGGTCGGCGATGTCCAGGACGAAGGAGCGTTCGTGGCCGGAGTGGACGAATCCCAGGGCCGGGGAGCAGCCGAGGGCGGTGACGACTGCGTGCGCGATGCCGTACATGCATTGGGCGGCAGCGGTCACGGCCTGGTTGGGTGCGTCGCCTGCGGAGAAGTCCCCGTGGTGGTATTCGCGGCGCCGCCAGGGGACGCCGGTTCGGGTGGATTCGCGGCGGTAGCACTCCTTGAGGCGGCGGCCTTCCATGCGCAGCAGTTCGTCGCGGGTGTGTCCGGCCGGGTCCTCTTCCGGGAAGCGCAGACGGTACATCTCCCGGGCCACTTGCAGTCGGGTTCGCCGGTTGGCCCAGGCGGTTGCGTGCGCTTCGGCCAGTGCGGAGGAGCGGGTCAGTGCCCGGCCGCCGGCGTAGAAGCGCACGCCGTGCTCGCCGACCCAGGCGACCCCGGCGCCGCATTCGCCGAGGACGGACATGGCCTGGTGGGTGACGCGGGTGCCCGGTCCGAGCAGGAGTGTTCCGATGGTCGCTGCGGGGATGTGGGTGACGCCGTCGGTGTCCGTGGCGGTGATCGCGTTGTCGTCGCGGTGGACGGTGCACCGCTCCAGGTAGATGAAGGAGACCCGGTCTTTGACCCGGTACAGCTCGCGAGGGGTGGAGGCAGCTCGACGGCTGACGGTGCCGCTCACCGCAGGGGGGCCAGGGTCATCAGGCCGCAACCGTAGGCTTTGGCCTTGCCCAGGCCCTGGGTGAGGGTGCGGCGGAACACGTCGAGGTCGGTGATCCGCAGCCGACCGTCGAAGGTGACGCTCACGAAGCGGACTTCGCTTCGTGAGCGCGCGTCGCGTTTGCGGAACTGGTACGGCACCTGGTTGTGCACGATCACCTCGTACTCGTCGCCGGGATCGTCACCGTGTCCGGGCAGCAGGCGGCGTGCATCGGGCGTACGCGTGACTTCGAACCCGGCGCTCCGCTGCCGCTGGAGAAGCCACTGGAGCTGGTGTTTGGGGGTCAGGTGGGCGGTCCGTTTGGTGGGGGCGTCCTTGGCACTGCCTGGCTTGCGGATGTGGTGCACGGGGTTGGCGGTGAGGCGGAAGCCCCAGGTGTCTCCTTGTTTGAGGGTGGCCAGGAATTCGTCATAGGCGAAGGTGGACCATCCCGGCTCTTCGAGGGTGGGCCAGCCCATCTGCTCGACGAGGTGGGTCAGGTCCGGTCTGCTGGGGCTGACGATGAACAGGTCGGGTCGGCCGGAGGGGGTGTGGTCGAGGCGCCACAGCACGCGTGGTCCGTGTTCGTCCCGGGGTGGCGCGTCGGGGAAGGCCATGTTCACCGCGCCGTGCATGAAGTGTGGTGAGCCCAGCAGCCGCCGGGCTTCGGTGCGGGCGGTGTTGATGCGGAAGCGCGTCAGGTACATCAGATGGTCCTCGGGGGGCTCTCCGTGGTGCCCTCGTCAGAAGGGGCCACGGGGCGCAGGCCGGTGGTCGGGTCGTGGGACGCGGCGGTGGTCCGGTCGGTGATCAGTCCGCGCAGTTCGTAGCGTCTGTGGCGGGGGTCGAAGCTGGCCGGCGTATCACGCAGGGACAGGTGGGGAGTCTCTCCGGGCGGGCAGTCCAGCAGGAGATCCAGCGCTTCCGGGCCGGATGAGCTGCCGCTGGCTCGGGCAGTGCGCTCCAGTTGCCGGATGTACCAGTCGGATGCCTGCCAGGGGGCGCCGCGCAGCGCTTCTTCCAGGGAGGCGTCGACGGGCGGCCCCATCTCGACGGGCTGCGAGGGCGGGCAGGATCGGCGGCCGAGGTAGGGGAGGTAGTACGGCGCCATGAGGGCGCGATGCAGGCGGTCGAGCAGCGCGGCGTCGCCCTCGACCCCGGCGACGAACACCGCGTCGGTGAGGTAGTACCGCTCCGAGAGCGGCATGGCCTTGCCGGAGTCGGCGTGGTGAGCGGTGTGGAAGTCGCGCATGCGGGAGCCGGGCTGGTCGATCCGCACGCCGAAGCGCAGCGCGGCCAGGTCGGACAGGTCCGCGGTGCGGGGGCGGCCCTGCGCGGCGGCGAGCAGGCCGAGCACGCCGCTCTTGGTGGGGGTGTTCTCCGTGGTGCGCCGGGCGAAGCGGGCGGCTGCACCCCAGGACTGCATGGGGCCCGCCAGCCGGAGCAGCAGCGCGGTCATACGCTGGTCTCCAGCCGCTGGCCCACCGCCTCGGAGACCTCGCGCACGAGCTGGGTCAGTGACACCTCCGTGCCGAGTTCGCCAAGGGCGCTCGTCTCCTCGCCCACACGGAAAACCCAGCTCTGCTCCTGGTCGGCGATGCCGTACTGCCGCTCCAGGTCGGGCACGAACGTGGCGAGCTTTCGGCAGCTCTCCCTCACGTATCCGCCTGTCGAGGTTTTGGGGACCGGTTCTTCGAAGGCGCCTACGAAGCTGACGGGCCAGCGGTCCCGCAGCTTGACGATCACCGCCGAGGGAAGGGTGTGGTTGCCGAAGGTGTTGATCTTTCCGGTCGGCAGGGAGGTGACAAAGGCTTCCAGGAAGGCGCCCACTGCCTTCTCCACCGGGGTGGTCGGTGACTCGTTCTCGCGCAGCCCGTCTCCGAGGTTGCGTCGTAGCTGATCGACGTCCACGGCGGCGTAGCGGTAGAGCGTGGCCGAGTTGAAATCGATGGTTCCGATCATTCCCGCACCGGTCTCGTCTTCCCGGCTGAGATCGTCCACCGCCGTGTAGTAGTCGGACTCGATGTCCGACTTGTGCACGCTGAGAGCGTGAGCCACCTGTGTTGCCGCGTCCACGTTGAGGTCGGCGGAGTCGGCGACCATACGGCCGAAGAGGGCGATGTCGACAGAGTGCCGAGTGTCGACTGCCTGCCTGGCGTGGGCCTTGTTCTCCTTCAGGAACTTCTTGAGTTCTTTGGGGTCTCCATCCTCGCCGCTTCCGGTGACGGCCAGCTCGGCGAGGGCGTCCAGCTGCCGTGCGCTCAAGAACATCAGGTACGAGGATTCGGGGGTCTCGGCTCCCTCCTCCCCGTCAGCGGTCTTTGGCTTGCGCTTCGGTACCTCGATGGTCGAGCCGGTCGCGGCCTTGAGCACGTCGGTGGCGAGTTGTACGGACACCGGTTGCAGCTGTGTGTTCCGGGCGACGATCCGTTCGGCAAGTGCGGCTGCCACCTTTTTCGTCCGCACGCCCAGGTCGGCCGGGGGCAGGAGGTCCTCGAACGCCCGGCGTGTGGCCCGCTTCCACGCCTGGCTCGACACGCGTGCCCGCCGTACCCCGCCGAAGTAGGCCGACTTGGGGGTTCCTGTGTCGTCGCGGTTGAGGTTGCTCGGCGGGACGGTCTGGAGAATGTGGATGTCGAGGATGGTTCGGGTCACCGTAGATCCATTCTGCTCGCGGCCCCTGCTCGTGGGCCCGTTGAAATGCGCGTAGGTGGCTTGCTGTTCGGGGTGTGGCGGGGCGTCACTCGGCCTTCGTGTCGTCGGCCGAGGGCTGCCTTGCGTACGCGAGGTGGAACTCCCGGCCCCAGGCTCGCCGCACGCCGTCCTGGAGAGGGTCGCTTTGCCAGAGCAGGAGCTGGCCCGCAAGGTAGCCGTAGTCCAAGGGGATGCGTGCGGTTCGCAGCAGGAGGACCATCTGGCGCAGACGCCAGCTGAGGGTGTCGAAGTCCGTCGATGTGCCGATCCGCACGAAGCGCTTGCGGATGGTCTCGCTGGCGTCTTCGACGGGGGGCCTCCCGCTTTCGGAGCTGGCTTTGCCGGTGTCGGCAGGCTCAAGCTGATCGTGGGTGCCGGTCATGCCGTGGGCGAGCCGCCGGACCGCGCGTCCCAGCGGCCAGTTGGTTTGGTGCATCGGGGTGTCGCGGATGGACTGCTGGTGCAGGGCCCAGAGGGTCACCGCCAGGTGCACGGCCCGTTCCTCCCGTGCCTGTCGCTCTTCCTCTTTCTGCCTGGCGCGGGCCGAGAAGTGCTGCGGTGCAGCCTGGTCGCCTCGGCGGTCTTGTTCCGTCTCCTGCTCCGCGTTCCTGAGAAACGAGAGATCCTCAAGGTCGTCGAGCCCCCACGCGGTGGGTGAAGCGTGCGGGTCGCGGCCTGCTTCGCGGCGCAACCGCGCCACTGCGGCCACTGCGGAGGCGACATCCTGGCGGTAGCCGCCCTGGAGACGGCCGACCGTACGGCGGGTGGCGCTTTGCACCAAGTCAACGCTGCGGTCGATGGCGTCCGGGGCCGGTGTGGAGAAGGTCTGGTTCGTGCTGGTGGTCATGAGGCGCTCTCCCTGGGGTCCTCGGGTGTGTCGGTGGCCGGGCCGAGAACCTTGTTCAGGCGTCCCGCGAACCACACGTTGGCCCGGCCGGCGTCCATCCACCGGGAGCCCAGGCCGGGGAGTTCGACCATCCGCCCCTCGTCCGCGGCCGGGCCGGCAGAGGCGAGGATCTGGCGGCCGAGGCTGGACATGTGCCGGCGCACGGTGGACTTCCAGGCCCCTCGTGCCGCCTCCAAGTCGGAGAAGGACAGCAGGTCCGTCAGCCACGCTCGGTAGGGACCGTCCAGCGCACCGAACCCCGCGTCCCGCGCGGTGCCGGTGGGCGGGGCCGGATCGCTTCCGGCAGCCCTTGCGAGGTTTCCGGCAAGCTGCCCCAACGCCTCGACGGCGTCCTCGGCCCACTGGACTGCGTCCAGAGCCGCGGCGCCGTACACCGGGTTCTTCTCGTGAAGGGTGATCACCGGGAGGACCACGGAGTCGTCCACGACTTCGTCCACTACCGATTGCTGTGTGCCGTAGACGGCACCGACGAGACGCAGCCGGACGAGTTTGCCCGGATCGACCTCCCCTTCGGTGATCACTTGGGTGAACCAGCGACTGATGCCCGAGCGCAGGGCCCGGGGTGCTTCCCCTTTCTTCCCGGCGTCGCTCGTGCTCTGGCGCGCGGGTAGAAGAGAGGCGAGGCCGCGCCAGGCCGTCCTGCCGGGGTCGTGGCGCCGTGGTGCGTACACCGGCTGTCGCTGCTGCTGCTTTTCCAGAGCAGGGCTGCGGCGCCAGGCAGTCATCGGCTCCAACTTCCAGGGGGATGCGACGGCGAGCTGATCGCCATACCCGAGGACTACGCCCGTCACTGCCCCGTTCTCCGGGTGCAGCCGAAGCCTCCTGGACTGCCAGGTGTACAAATCCCGCAACCCCAGGGGTCGTTGGGTATCTCGGGGGGCGGCTCCGGTCGGTACCCGTCGCCACACGGGACGGTCGTCCCCGGTCCCGTCCTGGGCTAGGTCCAGCTCATAGGGCGCGAGCAAGTTCAGCAGCAGCGTCTCGCGCACGGTGTCGCCCTCGGCGAAAACGCCGCCCAGATTCCCCAGTGAGCCCACCCCCAGCGGATAGACCTTCCCTGCCTTCGCCCGTTCCTCGTCGCCGACCAGGGCGGACTTGATGCCAGAGGTATCGAATGCGTGCGCGTGCACCAGCCAGCGGGCCGCCTCCGCGTAGGAGAGCCTGTCGACGCCGGGCCTGCGCATGCTGAAGAACACCGAGCCGACGGGCACGTCAGTGACGATGCGGCTGAGCGGAGCCAGGTCGTCCCTGGCCGTGCGCAGCCCGGCCACCTGGTAGAAGGGCCGCTCGGGATGGAACAGGTCGAAGCGGTCACGGTACCGGTCGAGGTAGGCAGGGACCTCGGCGAACGGATCGTCGGAGAGCCACAGCTCCTCCCAGTCCTCCAACGTCTCAGGAAACGTCGCGCCATGCGCGTCGGCCAACGCGTCGTACACGATGGCCAGGAGCAGTCGCAGCACAGCTATCTCCTGCGTCGGCAGGTCCCCCACCATCCGCCGAAGCTGCCCGGCCTCCTTGAACAGCTGTGACAAAGAGACCTCCTGCACCGTGCCGTCCTCGCGCTGCACCGGCACCCACGGTGCGGAGACCAGGTTGAAAGAGGGAGGCCCGGAGTCCACTGGCTGTTCCTCGCTCACCGCACCGCCCTCCGTAACCGGCTGGGAAGAGCCGAACTGCTCTTCGCCGCCCTCAGTGCCCGCTTGCTCATTCCGACCGTCCTCTCCTGCGACCCCGCGCTCGGCCGCAGGGGTCCGCCTGCCTTCCGGCAACGGGCCATCATCGGCCCGAGACGGCTCAATGACCCGCAGCCCGTCGGCAGGGCTGTACTCCAGAAGGAAGCCTGACAGACGGGTCTGACAATCCTCGTCCAGAACGAGCAGCAACTCCCCTGCCAGCCAAGGGCATTCCTTCACCTGCCAGGCCGGAATCAGTAGCCCCTCCAGTTCGGCAATGGCGCGGTCGATCACCCACGGCTTACTGAAGAGCGCGGGCAGTGTGAGGGAACTGGCCGCCACCGCTTCTGCCGCACGACGGCTCGGCGGAAAGTCCGTGGACAGAACGAGAGCACCGAGCGGCCCTTCCTCATCGTCAGCCAGCCACGGGACCGTGGTCAGGCTCCCGTCCGCCCGCCGCTGGATGACCAAGACCTCCAAGGACTCCTCGGCATCGCGCACCTGCGCGCGGCCCGCACCGGTGTCGTCGGTGTCCCCGGCCTGGGCCTCCAGCCACCCGTACACCGGCCTTCCGGGACGCCGCACCGGTCCCAGGAGATAGCTCTCCGCCTTCTCCCTCTTCGCGGCCAGCAACTCCTGGTGCTGCGCCCGGGCCTCAACCATCGCTTCCGCCCACGCCTCCGGCACCGCCGGATCAGCGTCGTATGCCTGCTGCACCAGCGGGCTGATCCCGTCGGGCATCTTCAAGGGGGAGCCGTCCAAGTGGGGGCCGAGCACGGCGAGTGCAGCCAGCAGCGTGTAGTCGCCCCCGTAGACCGCCCGCGACCCTTCGACGGGGCGAGGCGGCGTGGCCTGCCAGTCCACTCCCGTGATCAGACAGCGGGGCCTACTCAGCCGAGCCGGCCGTGGCCGCACATGCCGATGCAGGCGTCCCATCCGTTGCAACACCAGGTCGACCGGCGCCAAGTCGGTGACCATCACATCGAAATCGATATCGAGTGACTGCTCGACCACCTGACTGGCTACCACCACGTGCCTGGCGGGGCGTTGGTCACCTCCCGGCCCGAACCGTCGGACCAGCTCCGCGTCCTTCGCAGCCCGATCGGCGGCCAGGAAACGGGAGTGCGCGACCGTCACCGCCTCCTCACCGAACCTCTCGCGCAGCACCTGCGCCGCCTCCAGCACCCGAGCCACCGTGTTCCGGACGACCAGCGCGCAGCCCCCATCGGCCAGCTCCTCGGCCAGCCGCTCGGCCAAGACGGACACGTCGTCCTCGCAGCGCTCCACCACCACCTCTGCTCCGCGCCCCGAAGCCGCACCAGGACGGACACTCACGGCCCGGCAGCCCGGCGACACCGCACTGACCAGGGGATAGGCATCCGCCGCCGACTCGACCTCCGCAGCACCCGACTCCCCGGCGTACGCGGCAGCCAGAGCCCGCCGACGCGCGGACGGAAGCGTCGCGGACAGCAGAACAACCGGCACCCTGTATGCCGCCAGCCACTCCAGCACCCGGTCCAGATACCTGCTCATGTACGCGTCGTAGGCATGAACCTCGTCGATGACAACGACCTTCCCCGCCACCGCCAGATGCCGAAGCGCCAGATGCCGGCTCTTCAGCCCGGCGAACAGCACCTGATCGATCGTCCCCACCGCGAACGACGCCAGCAGCTGCTTCTTCCGACCCCGCAACCACTGATGCGCATGCAGCCCCGCAGGACGCGCACCCACCTCCACACGCCCGTTCGCGCCGTCCGGATCAATCGCGGCAACAGCCCGCCGCCCCCGCCTCAACATGCCGGCCCACGTCCCGTTCAGCGCCGCCTTGGCGTGAGCGAGCACGACCGACAACGACTCGCCCTCATCACGCGGCAAGTGCTCCAGCCACTTCGCCAAGCGGTCGAACATCGCATCGCTGGTGGCACGCGTCGGCAACGCCACCAGGACCCCGCCCGCCCCCGAGCGCGCAGCAAGGACCTCCGCCGCAGCAAGGGCCCCCTCAGTCTTGCCCTCGCCCATGGGCGCTTCGATCATCACCAGGCCGGGCTCCGGCATGGAGCGCGCCACGCGTACGGCCTCGGCCTGCACCGGACGCACCTCACAGCCCCGCAGCTGGGGAAAGCGCACCGCGAACAGCTCCGATACCGGCCCTTGCGGCACTTTTGGCGTCCACGGTCTCGGCAGATCCAACCCCGCCCAGGCAGCCCGCAACCGGCGCTGCTCACCTACCGCTCCGGCAGGCCGCCACGACTCCGGGTCGTACGGGAACAGCTCGGGAGCACTGGCGATCCAGTCCGCAACGATCACTACCGAGGACAGCAACACCTGCGCCGTCTGCGGCAGCCACACCCCCCTCCACTCCGCGAACCGCTCCGTGACCCCTGCCGCCTGTGCGCATGCGTCCATCAATGCGAACTGCACGCCGCGCCAGACCTCTTGTGGTGTCCCGGGGTGCCGGAGCAGGTGAGGGCGAAGCTGGAGATCGTGAATGTGCTGGTGTTCCGGAGGCACCCCGTGATGCCCGCCCACCACGACCGCGAACTGCCCGGACACCCGTCCAGCGAGCCCGAACCGCTCTCCCAGCCACTCCTGAAGCAGCAATTGCCCAGCCAGCCCGTGCGGAGCCAGCCGCCGGTCTGACCCATATTCCCTGGCGGTCAGCATGTCCAACCCGGCATCCCTCATGCCCACAGCAAGAGGTTCAACCTGGCAGGCAAAGGCGGGAGTGGCCTTCCCGGTGTCATGGACACCGCCTAGGAACCGCACCAGTCGAAGAGCGTCACCGCCCCCGCCAGGCAATGGCTCAGCCACTACCTCCCTGACTGAACGGGGAACCCATCGCTCCCACAGCTCTCCGGCGACCGCCATGCTGTCGGCCATGTGCCGCCACAGCGGAAGCCAACCCTCCGTCGTGCGATCGTGCTTGGCCCAGGCCACTCGCGCTGCCGGGGGCAACTCCTGAAACGCAGCAGCACGCGCCGCAGCCGTCACGGTCATGGATGCATCAAACATGCCGAAATACCTCGCAGGACGGATACAGCGAAAGCCCCCACCACGCTCCGCACCTGGTGTAAGTGCGCGACACGAAACAGGCTGCCCGGCCCCTTCCGGGCCGGGCAGCCTGCGCTCTCCATCAAGCTCGACGCTTGGCCACCGCCAGCCGGACCGTCGCAACCAACACGATCACCACTACGACGAGGCCCCACAGTCCTGGCGCGTATGGCGAGGGCGTGGCTGGAGCGGCGGCGATCGTCGCGGTGACCAAGCCGTACGCACAAGCGCATGACGTGGAATGAGAGGGGTGGGCAGACGGACAGCCAAGGTTGGGCATTAACATTGGTTACTCCTTCAGCATTTGCACAGTGCTCTGGGATATGCCGGGCCCGCCCCTTCTCGCTGCAACGAGGAGCGGCGGGCCCGTGCGCGTTGGCACGGCCCCGCCTGCGAGGGAGGGCTCGGAGAGCGTATCAACCCCAACGGGCAGCGGAGGGAGGCTTGTTGGCGATGTACTGCTCGCCTACGCATAGCACCACCCCAGTTGAGCAATATCGGGACGCTGTTCCAGGACCCGATCGACGTGGCTCCAGGGGACCAGCCCCGCATACGCGGGGATCACCTCGGAATTGCGCCTTCGAATCGCGCCTCCCCAGGGGACAACCCCGCATGCGCGGGGACCACGACTGGGCCGTGACGAGGCCACGGTCTGCATCCGGACCACCCCCGCTTGCGCGGGGGCCACTGGTGTATGGATCGCGGACGAGGACCCCTACCGGGCTCCCGTTCGCGTGAAACCACACTACCCGTCAGGCCGAGGGTGTTTAGAGGTACGGACCACCCCCCCGCTTGCGCGGGGACCACGCTGAAGAATTTGTCACCCGCATGGAACAGGTCGGAACACTCCCGCTCGCGCGGGGACCACCTCACGCTGCGGAGACGCGGTGCCGGTCTCATCGGAACACCCCCGCTCGTGTGGGGACCACCCACGGCGCGAACGCCCCACGCAGCGCGATCCGGGAACAGCCCCGCATACGCGGGGACCACCATGACGTTCTCCTCACTGGAGTTTTCAACTGGGGAACAGCTCCGCATACGCGGGGACCACCCATCCTTGGGGCCGCCCTCTGCGGCCGGACCGGGAACAGCCCCGCGGAGTCCGCATCCCGCCCGCCTGCCCCATTGGCGGTATACGTATCCATTCAGCTGGATGCTGAGGACGGAAGGTCCCGCCGAGTGTTGTCGGCGGGGCCGCGTTGGCGTTGCTTCAGTCCCGCACGGAGAACACTCGGCACGGGTGAAGTCGAGCATTTCGGCCCGTCTGCACAGGTACGGCGGCGAAGATGGGCGGCATGAGTGACTGGACGGTGATCGGCCTCATCGATGAGGACGCCCGGATCCTGCACGTGGCCGCAGTCTTCCCCGGCGATGTCACCCGGGCTGCCGAGACCCCACGGACTGAGGGCTTCCGGCCCATCACCCGAGCAGTGGCCGCAGCGACGAGCGCGGAGGCCGTGTCCCGGGTGCGAGATGAGGTCGAGGGCGCCGAGCCGATGCCTGCCGGCGGGGGCTGCTTCTCCTGTCGCGACCTCCGGAGTGGCGATCTGCGCGTCCGTGACGCGCTCGGCCACGACAAGCACGGGCACCGGCTGTCGAACCTGATGATGCGGGAGGGCTACGGCGACCCCGCGTCGTTCCTCGCGGCCGACCTCACGGTGCTGGATGCGCTGCGGGGCATGGGCGACGAGTCGAGGGCCCGGGTACGGCGAGCCCGCCGCCGACTCCGTCGCGCCTGATTCGCGTCTACGGACGGGCACCCGGTTTCCACAGATGCGATCCGCCGGTATGACGATCTGTCGCGCCTGTGGATAACCCGCCGCACGTCTCTCCCAGCTCGGCCTACGGTCCTCGTCCGCCTACAGGGGAGGTAAGCCATGGACGAGGACGGGACCGGCGTGGACTGGAGCCGCTGGGCTGTGCTGATCGCTGTCGTCCAACTGGCTGTCGACGTGGCCGGAGTGTGGCGGTGACATCTCGACTCGTGCGGCCCCCTGTGGGCGATGCCGTGCTCGACTCGGATGCGGCATGGGAAATGCGTCTTGTGAGTCAGTCGCGGAGCAGCCAGGTGTCGTAGCCGCGAACTCGGAGTCGGTCGAAGGCTTTGCGGACTTTCTCAGGAATGTCCTGTTCGATGGCGAAGCCTCGCTTGGGGTACTCCATGATCCGGTGTGTGTCGCCCATCATCATGTCGATGAGCGTCTTCTCGTCCTCCTGCTCCTTGGCGTACGCGTCGTAGGTCATCGCCTGGGCAGCGCACACGGGTTCCACCTCCGGCCACAGCTTGCGGCACGTGGCGTACGCCCGCCGCTGCATGTATGGCATGGAGATCAACAGTACCGAGTCCGGGGTTTTGCCAGCGCTGGCCAACATTTCGCGGGCGAAGCTGATGTTCTGGCCGGTATTGGTGGCATTCGGCTCCAGCAGGATCGCGTCGTCCGGCATGCCCAGGGCGAGTGCCCGCTCGCGGAAGTGCACTGCCTCGCCTCGGGGGAAGGGCTCCTGGGTGGCTGCGCTGGTGCTGCCGGTGAACACCACCAAGGGGAAAGCTCCGGCGTGGTAGAGCTCTGCAGCAGTCGTGGCGACGCCGATGTCACAACCGCCCAGCGCGATGGCGGCTGGGCAGGAACGCACCGGGTGTCCCATGAGGTTGTACTCCCAGAGCAGCCGGGCGTCGTCGCGGTCGCGATCGGTGATCACCGTCACGCATACTCCTCGTTGTTGCGAATGTTGTCGATGCAGCGAAGCTGGTGCCTGAGTCCATATCGGTCTGCTGTTGCCGCAGCCCCGGCAAGCATGGCCTGTCCCTCGCCACGTGTCGCTCGGTCGGTCACCAGGATGTGCGCATGCGCAGTGTCGAGCTGGACGCGTTCGAGCGGTGACTTCGGGCTCACAGCGGAGCGAGCCGTCTCGATGTAGCGAAGGGCTCCTGTGAGGTCTCCTTCCCCACGGTGAGCCAGGGCGAGCTTTTGTTGAGCGACGGCCCAGTCCTCGGGCTCCGCAAGTTCTTCGAATTCTCTCGCTGCTGAATGCATAAACCCGATCGCGGACTCGTTGCATCCCTGCTTGGACAAGGCTGTGCCGATCCATAGGCGCGCCCGGACCCGGTCACAGGTGCTTAACCGCTCGTCCTCCGCAAGCGCGTCGTAATGGGACGCGGCAGTGGTGAGCTTGCTGGACATCTCGGCAACAATGGCCTGCGTCAGCTCGATCTGCGCCGCCCGTCTGGGAATACCAAGGTCGATGAACACGCTGTGTGCATCGGCGTACAAGCCCTTCGCCGTCATGAGGTCCTGGACCGTCCCCTGCAGGCGCCGCATGTCACCGCACAGGGTGAGCGAGCGCGCGTACAGGTACAGCCCTCGCTCGTCCAGATCCCGCCGTTGCACGCGTTGCAGCCACCGCTCCAACAGGGAGCCGGCAAAGCCGAAATCCTGACGACTCAGACAGACCATGGCTCGCTCTACGTCGTCTGTCCATGTTTCATACTCCGCCGCAGTAACCGCCGGGGCTTTCCGGAGCTGGCGCTTGGAGTTTGAACCTTGCTCGATCAGCAGTCGCTCGAAACGCTGCGAGGTGGAGCTGTCGGCCCGAGCGAGGGCTGTGTCGAGGATGGCCTGGCTGTCGGGCTGCGGCTCCGTTGCGGTGAGCAGCTTCTCCCACTTGGAGACTGTGTTGACTGCGACGCCCAAGTGCTCAGCGAAGGCGCGGACGCTCAGCCGTAGAGCGTGACGGAGTGCTCGGGCTTCCAGCCCGGTCCACTTGTGCACGGTCATCACGTCTCCCTCCTTTCCGCCGGTCATGGAACCACGGCCAGGGCAGCTCGTGGGATGGAAGTGGGACGAAAGTGGAACAGCGGTTGATTCCGTGACGGTCGGCGAGGAGCCACGCTCGGACTGTCAGAACCCCGAGTGCCCTTCGAGGTCAGCGTCATGGAACTTACGGAGCAGCGCGGCATCGGTGACGTGGTGGTCTATGGCTACCTGCGTGCGACAAGCGTCACCCGAGCGCGCCACGCGTCCCTGCTCAACGCGTTGGGCGACTACTGCCGTCGCCACGAGCTGCGGCTGGCTGGCACCTTCACCGAGCGGAACAACACCTGTCCAGCTGCGTTCATCGGACTGCTCGACGTGCTCGCACTGCCCGGCGCATATGGCGTCGTGATTCCCGCCCCCGCCCATCTTGGGGCGCGTCCGGTAGCGGCCGAACGCCGGAAGAGGCTGCTCGAACTGGGCACGAAGCTCCTCATAGTGCGAGGAGGCCGTCGTGCACCGGTGAGCCGTATGGAGGCGGAGACCGACTCCCGTGACCTTCCGGCGACGGGGATCGGGTCATGAGGTGTCTTCAAAGCCGCCCCCCTGCGGCCGGACGGAGGAGCTGCTCAGCGCTCCTTGGCGTCGCGCCAGTAGTTCGTGAGTATCTCGCTGAGCCAGGAAGGCTGGGTGAGTGGGCCGCGCGGCAGTATCTCCTGGAAGACGGCTACGAGATCGATCACCGCCTTGCCGTCATCGGCATCGAGATCAGGGACGCGCAGATCGTGGCCTTCAATACGGAGAAGCCTCGGAAACGAGGTGGCGGTGCGGGTCGGACGCCGGTGGTTGTGGTGGACGAAGGTCCCTGTCGCCGGCCAGCTCGGATTGTCCCTGGTCGACCATGCATGCAGAGGGACATCGTCGGCCGAGCCCATGCTGAAGCACCACGTCACCCGGAGATGGCTGAACTCCTCGACACCCTGAAGTGTCTCGATCAGGTACTCGGGAGCGAGGCGGACCACGGTCGGCGCGACTTTGGGTTGCGACCAGCCTGTTTCCGCGATGACAGCGGCCAGTTCGTCGTTCCGTTCGTGCACCGTGGTGCACGCCCTGCTCCGAAAACGAACCTTGACGGGTTTGACGGTATCGCCAGCCCCTTGGGAGCACCGACCTGCGGCTCTTCACGTTCGCTCAGCGACACCCCAATCACTCAACTGCCTTTCCCCGGAGGGAACCGGTGAAGCTTCCAGATGGTTGGGGTCGGGGTCCGTCATTGCGGGGCCAGCGGCAGCAGGCCAGAAATCCAGCGTCTGTGCCCCGCGCACCTGGAAGGAACTCGATGACCACAGCAGCGGTTGCTACCACAGCCCCATCCGGGAACAGGTTCGAGATCGTCATGGAGCCGGATCCTTCCCGGGTCGCCCTCGCCCGCCGAGTCACAGAGCGTCACCTACGGCGATGGGACATGCCCATGCCGTTGATGGAGGACGTTCTCCTGGCTGTCTCGGAGTTGGTCACCAACGCCGTGTGTCACGGTCACGGGGATACCGTCGGGCTTCGTGTGCGGTTCGCCGTCGGAAAGCTGACTGTCGAAGTCTCCGACGAAAACCCGACACCGGCCCGACCGCGTTCGACAAGTGAGACCGACGAGCACGGCCGCGGATTGCTCCTCGTTGCCGCCCTGTCAGACGAGTGGGGTACAAGCTTCGGCGGGACGAGGACATGGTGCACCTTCAGCGTCCCTGTCAGCAGGAACGCCAGGCGGTTCGAGGGACGGAGCACCTCATCCAAGGACGCGGCATGACGACGTCGCGACCCGTCCTCCCGAGGCGAGAGCGGCGGAAGCTCGAGGTCGAGCCCGCCGGGAAGGTGCCCGCCACCAAGTTGCGCGCCTGTATCGACGTCATGCACGACTGGTTTATCCAGGATGAAGAGATCGATGATGCTCTGGACGCCGTGATGGGCAAGGAATCGGCGCTCCTGCGTCAGGGAGAGCTGGACGAGTTACTGCCCCGTATGCGCCAGCACCTTCGTCAGCTCGTTCACATCGCCACCACGCGTGTCAGCGGCGATGGGGGACCGGAGCTGGCCGAGGTCGTCACCCGCGCGCAACAACTCGTCTCGACCCCGATTCCCGACGACTTCCCCGACGCTCGGGGATACGCCCGACGTCTGGCTCTCGTGGTCGGAGACGTCCTCGAGATCTTGGCCGTGGAGCAGGAGGCAGCGCAGGCGGAGGAGCGGTGGTTGGCATGACGTTCCCACACACTTACTGGTGCCATATGGACTACACCAACCCCGACGGTGCCCATGTCTGTCTCCGTGGGACAGCGATGCCGGACCCCGTTCAGGCGGTGGCCTGGCTTCGGGAGACGACGCGGGACATTGCCTGGACGCTCGATCGCAGCGTCTTCCCGCCCAGGTTTGGGCATGGCTCGGCGACCACCCCGGCGTCGCAGAAGCCGTGAGCGAGCTTCGCTCCGGCAGGCCGTACGACTTCCAGTTCGGCCTAGGTCGGCACCAGTGGACGCTCCTGGCCTGCCCGGTCGCTCAGCTCCCTCTTGTTGCGAGCTGTCCCCGCGCCGACCAAGCCGAGGCGACACCATTCACAGCTTGCGGTGCTGGCCCGTGAAAAGAGCTCCCACACAAGCCCACCACTCGCACAGCCACGCGCCGATGTAGCACCAACACGCACTCGGTACGGACCACGGCGCCGAGCCGCGATGCCGTAAACCCCGACTTTCACATGCTTCGCAGCAGGAGCCCTCAGATGCCCAAGCAGTTCTACCAAAAGGAACTTCGAGTTTCCTACATCGCACCGTGGAGCCACGAAGTCCCGACAGTCGGCCCCGTGAAGCGGCACAGAGGCCGAGGCGGCGAGGGGCTGGGTTACAGGGACGAAGACCCCAGGGCCGACCGGTGGCACGGCGCGCTGTGGATGCGGGTGCCGACCGCCCGCGGCAAGGGGCGTGCTCGCCTCGGCGGCGTGCATGCGCTGCGTCAGCGGCAATGCATGCAGCATCTGCGCTGCCAGATCTGCGGCGAAGAGACCTTCGGCCGCAGCGACGAGCGGTATCTGTGGCTGGTAGCCGGCAGCGAACTCCTTCGGGAGGGCGAAGAGAGCTGGTCGCCTCCCGTCCACGATAGCTGCGCGGCCGAGGCCGTACGCTACTGCCCGCACCTGCGCAAGAGCCACGTCGCCACACTGGTGGACACGCCCAGGTTCTGGGGAGTCGCCGGCCTGGTGTACGACCTCCAAACGCTCGAACCTCTTCCCGGTGACAGCGAAGACGGGCTCATGCACATCTCCTTCGCTGACCCTCTGCTGCGCTGGACGATCGCGGCACGCGTGGTCGTCACCCTGCACGGCTGCACGCCCGTCGACCTGGACGACCTCGTCGTGGCGGGGGTCTAGCGGTCCCCGACCCCGTACCGGGCGGTCGGCTGCACCGGCCGCCTGCACCCTCTTCCTCCACGACAACGAGCATCCGAGAGAGCGATGACCAAACCCACCACGGCACTGAGCACCCCCTCGGCATCGGGCAGCCGCCAGATATTAGGTGAGCCGGACCTTGACGCCCTGCTGCGCACGATCCGCAGTGTGACGAAGAACGGCTATCCGAACTCGCCAGGCACCTGGGAACGTGGCGCCGACCGGCTGCACGCACTCGCCGACGAGCTGTTGCCCCACGCCAGTGCGCACGCTCAGAACGCAAGCAGCCGACACCTCCAGCAGGTCGTCCCGGTAATCAAGACGACGCTGCGAAACAGGCCACGACCGGCAGGCATCGAGCACGTCATGGTCCTGGCCGGACAGCTGCGCACCGTGATCCACCTGCTGCAACAAGACCCCGGCGACGGCGTGGCCGAGACGATCTCCCGCACCATCACCATGGGCAAGACGGGCTACACACCCGGCAGCTTCGTGACCCAGGACCAGCTGAGCAAGGACTTCGCCGCGCCGCGCCCCCTGATCCAACGCGCGGTGGGCCTCTTGGTCCACAAGGGAGTGCTTGAGTTGGCGGGCAAGCGGCGGCTGCGGGTCCCTCTGCCGGGCGAGCCATACCGCACTGTGCCCGAGCACATCGCTCAGCGACTGCGAGAGAGGATCGCTTCCGGTGTCTACCGCGACGGACAGGCCCTGCCCTCCCGGCGGACGCTCGCCAAGGAGTTCGGCTGCTCCACCACGGCTGTCGCCAGAGCACTTGCTGACGTGCGTGCCGAGGGACTGATTGCTTGGACTCGTGGCCGACCGGTCACCGTCATCAACCCGCCGCGCGCCCCACGCCGACTGACCGCGATCGGCCCGGCATCGAACGCCGCGAATCCGCCCCGCCTGGTTCAAGACCTGTCCCTGCCTGCACTGGGTGCCGTCTGTGCCGAGCCCGGGTGAGGCCCCGGAGCAACCACGCATGACCGCAACCGCAAGGAGGGCCCCTTGAACCGTTTACGTATCGCTGCCTGCAATTTCCTGCGCAACGGCGGAGGTGACCGCGACTGCCGGAAGAAGATGTACGCCCTGCTGAAGTCGCTGCGGATCGACGTCCTGGGCCGGATGGAACTGCTCGGCTGCGAAGACCCGAGCACCGGGCTGTGGGACGAGTCGAGAAAAGCGCTCGGCATGGAAGGCGTTCTCGCCCCACGAATGGGAGCGACAGCCGTCTACTGGAACCCCGAAACGCTCATGTTCTCGCCAACCCCGGACGCGAGGTGGAAGGGGATCAAGCATTGGCCCGACTGGTGGCTGCACCCGGCAGCCGTGACCTTGCGCCTGCTCAAAACCTCTGAGCCGGTCGACTTCGTCGCCGCCAGCACACACCTTCGCTTCGACTCCGCCGCCCAACGGCTTGCCGAAGCGGAGTGCACCACCCGGTTCGCAGATCGCCGCCTCGGCGGCCGTCCGAGCCCGCTGCCGGCCATCATCACCGGCGACTGGAACTCCTACTGCGCCGGCGACCCAGTCGAAGACGAGCCGCCGACGCCCCGGCCGGACGAGATCACCGACCGGCGGCACCTGGTACACCGCAGCTACCTGCTCCCCTCCGGCGAACGGGTGATGGACGACTGTCCCGACCGGACGTTGAAGCAGGCGGGATGGGTGGACGCGGCGCGGCACTTCGCCCGCAATGCGACGGGGGAGACCCGACGGCGCGCAGTCGCAGCCACCTCCCCCACGCCCCAGTTCGCCCGCCCCGAGCAGGGCCCACCCAGACGCATCATCCGCACTTATGTGCCCGAGGAACTGGGACCCGCCATCACCCACGCCGAGGTGATCGACGTTGGTCGGTTGTCAGACCACCGCATCGTGGTGGTGGACCTGGCCCTCGACGCCCTCGTGGATATCAACCGATGCGAGTTCCTCCTGCGCCACTGACCGCGCCGGGCCGCACCCAGAACAGAGCCATCATCCACCAGTCCCCGGTCTTCGGAACCTCCGGGCTGGGCCAGCAGAAAGGCACCCAGTGAAAAAGGGCTACAGCGTCACCGCCATTGTCAGCGGCCTTAACAAACCAAGCGGGGCGACGGAGGTGAAGGTCCTGGCCGTAGACGAGGAGGACGCCAAGCGACAGGCCAAGAACAAGATCCAAGGGGAGGACCCGCACGCGAACGTGAGGATCGGCCGCGTCCGCAAACGACCGCCCCCTCGTCAGGCTTCGCTGACCGGATCGACATGTCACTCCCGCCCTGCGCGGTGCTGGCTCTTCCCAGACCAGGCTGCCCGGACCGAGGGAGAACAGCCCAGCTCCCGGATCTCCCGGCTGCCCGAGTGAGGGCTGCATGGGGGGAACAACCCGGTAACCGATCTGGAAGACGGCCGGGTGCCGGAAGAGCCGCTCGGCGCTGTCCCTCGACAGTGGTGCGGGCGCCCCTGGGTGGCTGGCCGATAACGCTCCGCCGGATGGAACGTCCCGGCTACCGTCCCCCAAGCAGAGCCCCCGGCCATCGAGCAGTACCCGACGAGCAAATTCGCACCGATCAGGATGGCTTGCTTTGACCGATGCCACGAGTATGCGTCAGCCGTCGCCGATGTCCGTGGCCTCAGCTGACCCGTTCGATCCGGACATCGTCATCGTCGAACCGAGCGAACAGTTCAGCGCCGTGTCCGCGTCCGCGGGCGGCTGCGGCGCCACATGCGCGAGCGGATCCTGCGCCTCCAGCGGCGCCTGACCACCACCATCTCTCCGGCCGGGGCCATGGATCGGGCCGGAGGCCGTCGACCGGCGGCACGAAGAACGCGGCCCCAGGGCCGCACAGGGTTCAAAACAAGGAGACCTCATGGAGTTGGATGAGTTCGATCTCGACATCAGCGTTCTGGAGTCCGGCGACGAATCCGCCACGCTGATCAACCTCACCGACGACGGCTGTGGCAGCACCTGCTCCAGCCCGTGCGCAACGAACGTCGCCTGAGCTTCCAGGCCCCGACGAACAAGGGAGAGATCCGCATGGAGGACACCACGCCGAAGGCGGGTTCGGCAGCCGACGCGTTCGATCTGGACATAAGTGTTCTGGAGTCCGGTTACGGATCCACGGCCCTGATCAACCTCACCGACGACGGGTGCAAGCCGAGCTGCCAGGGGTCCTGCGCGACCAACGTGGCCTGACCCTCTCGGCATGATCGGGTGCTGGTCTTCGCAGCGCATACCGCTGCGGGGGCCAGCACCATCCCCGCCGACTGATAAGCGAAAGGGGGCGTGAACGTGAGGCGCGACGTGCAGTATCAGTGCTTGGACACCGCGCTCGTCCGCGCGGCACGCTATGTGCGGCTGGCCCTGCCGCCGCTGCCAGAGGTCTTCGGCGACTCTCCGGAGCTGGTGCGGCAGTGGCACCGGTGGCTCCAGGAGGTCTGGGCGCGCGAAGAGGTATCAGAGATCGTGGAGCAAGCCAGCCCCGACCTCGCGCGGCATATGGACGCGCTGTGCGCGTCCACCGACCTTCGCCCCCGGCAAGTGCGCAGGACCTTGGTGTCTGTCGTCCGGTACCTGCAACGGATCACGGGCCGGGCCACACCGAACGGACTGTTCGCCGGCATCGCGCCCGTCGCTTTCGGGCAGCGCGCGGACGTTCAGTGGGGTCCCTGGCACCGTGCCGTGGCCAGCGCGGATGCCACCTGGATCACAGAGCTGATCGAGGGCTTGGAGGCGTGCCCGGATCTGCTGTGCAGACTCCCCGTGATGGCGAGCAATACGCCGTTCGTCCGGGGAGACCGGCTGGTCATCCCCTATCCTCCCTGCTCCCGGAATCCTGGCCGCCCGACGGCGGAGGTGTCGCTTCGCTGCACCTCGGCGGTGCAGGCCGCGCTGGATTTCGCCCGCACTCCGATCTCGTACGACCTGCTGGTGGAAAAGGTGCAGGGGGAGTTCCCGCACGTCCAGGCAGAGCGCATCCGGGGCCTGGTCACCAACCTCATGCAGAATGGCGCGCTCATCAGCGCTCTGCACCCACCGTCCACCTCTCTTGATCCCCTCGGCCATCTTCTCGGGCACCTCGAAGCCGTCGACGCGGCCGGACTGCCCTCCGCAGCAGCCATGCTGGACGACATCAAGGCTGTCCATGACGGCGTGCGCCAGCACAACCAGGTTCTCGCTCCTGCCGAGGGGCGGCGCCTTCGCCGCGCCCTGCACCGGAAGATGGCGACGGCCGCCTCTTCCGACCATCCCTTGGCGGTCGACATGCGGCTCGACTGCTCCCTTGTCCTTCCGCGAGAGGTCGCCCGCGAGGCGGAGAAAGCCGCCACGGCCCTGGCCCGCCTCACGCCGACCCCGTTCGGCACGCCGGGTTGGAAGGACTTCCACGGCCGCTTCTTCGAGAGGTACGGGATCGGCTCCCTGGTGCCGCTGCACGACGTCACGGACCCCGATGTCGGGCTCGGGTTCCCCGCCGGTTACCTGGACAGCGAACCGGAACCGCGCGAAGGGCTGACCAAGCGGGAACAGCGCCTGCTCGGTCTCGCCCAAGCCGCCGCCCTCGACGGTCGCGACGAGATCGTACTGAACGAAGACCTGATCACCGAGCTGCGCGTCGGCGAGCAGGACGACGTGCAGCTACCGCCGCATCTGGAACTGACCTTCCAAGTCGAGGCGTCCACCGCGGAAGACCTCGACCGCGGGGACTTCACGCTCTGGTCCGTGCACCCGTCCCGTGGCATCGGCACCACCACCGGCCGGTTCCTTGCTCTTCTGGACCCCGAAGCACGAGCCGCTACCGCCGCACCCGTGGAGAAGCTCCCCGTCAACGCCCCCGGCGCAGTGCCCGCACAGCTCTCCTTCCCGCCCCTGAACCGTGCAGACGCCACTGTCACCCGAGCCCCGCAGATGCTGCCGAATTTGGTGAGCGTCGCCGAGCACCGCCCTGCGGACGAGCGCACCATCGGCCTGGACGATCTTGCTGTCGGCTGCGACCGCCGCAGGCTGTACCTCGTCTCCCTCTCGCAGCACTGCCTGGTGGAACCTCACGTCCTGCACGCGCTTGATCTGCGGGCCCATACCCCACCTCTCGTGCGATTCCTCGCCGAGGTCAGCCGCTCGCAGTCCGTCGTGGTCACAGAGTTCGCGTGGGGCGCCGCCACGGCACTGCCGCTTCTGCCGCGCGTGCGCTACGGCCGCACCGTCCTGTCCCCCGCCCGTTGGCTCCTCAACGCCTCAGACCTCCCCGGACGAGACGCCTCATGGGAGGAGTGGCATGCCGGGGTGCAGGAGTGGAGGGACCGACGCCGTGTGCCAGAGACAGTGACGCTCACCGAAGGCGATCAGAAGCTGCCGCTGTGCCTGGCAGTAAGTGCCCATCGTGCAGTCCTTCGTTCTCACCTGTCCCGCTCCGAGGCCGCCGTACTGGCCGAGACCTCCGCCGGCAGCGGCTGGTTCGGTGGACGAACCCACGAAATCGTCGTCGCCCTGACGGCCACCCGCCCGCCGCAGTGGCCCGCTGTCCCTCCGGTGCACGAGGATCGCGTGCTCTCCCGCGACCACGGGTACCTGCCCGGTACCCGCCCCTGGCTCCTCGCCAAGCTCTACGGGCACCCCGAGCGCCAAGCGGAGATCCTCTCGCGCCACCTCCCCGATCTGCTGAACCGCTGGGAGACCCGGCCGGACTGGTGGTTCATGCGCTACCGCGACCCGCGCCCACACCTGCGGCTTCGCATCGCGGTCCCCGAAGACGGCGATCCGGGCCCGGCGGCTGCCCGCATCAGCGACTGGGCAGCGGGACTCCGCCGAGCCGGGCTTGTCAGCGAGTTGATATTCGCCACCAGCTACCCGGAGACCGGCCGCTGGGGCACCGGTGCCTTGATGACCCTGGCCGAGGACGTATTCGTCGCCGATTCCCGGGCCCTTGCTACCCAGTTCACCCAAGCCGGGCGTCCTGGCCCGCAGGTGATTACCGCTGCGAACTTCGTGTCCATCGCCACGGCGTTCACCGGGAGCGTGGCCGACGCGATGGAGTGGCTGGCCAGGTACGGACAGATCCACGACCCGAACTCCCTCGATCGGCAGGTTCTCAGCGACACCGTCCACCTGGCGGACCCGACCGACGAGTGGGCGGCCCTGCGAGCACACGCCGGGGGTGAGGCGATCACCGCAGCGTGGGCGGACCGGGACCAGGCCATTGCCCGCTACCGGTCGCGGCTGGACGGAGTCGACATCGATCCCAATTTGGTCCTCGACTCCCTTCTGCACGCCCACCACATCCGGGCCGTCGGCACCGACAAGGCCGATGAGCGCATGTGCGTCCGTCTCGCTCGTTCAGCGGCGATGGCCTGGCAGCACCGGGAAGGGGCGAGCCGTGGAGCTTCGTGAGGCTGCGCAGGCTGCCGCCGATGCGATCGCAGGCCGTCTCGCGTCGCCAGATGATGTCCGCGGACTCGATCTGGCACAGGGCTGGTGGCCGCAGTCCCTCGCCCACGGGGCCGCCGGTGTCGCTCTGCTGCACATCGAGCGGGCACGGTCCGGCCACGGTCCCTGGCAGCGGGCACACGACTGGCTGGCTTGCGCCGCCGAGGGCGGAGCGGTCGGCGGCCCGGACGCCCACCTTTACTACGGGGCGCCTGCGCTCGCCTTCGCACTCCACGCCGCCGCCGACCGACCGGGACGCTACGCCTCCGCACTGAACACCCTCGACACGCACATCACCGCGCTGATCCGGCAGCGTGTCCAGGCAGCGCATAGGCGCATCGACAAGGGCGAATACCCGGAGCTGGCCGAGTACGACACGATCCGAGGGCTGAGCGGTCTGGGCGCGCTCCTCCTGCACCGCGGCGTCCACACCGAGCTGTTGCGCGAAGTCCTCACGTATTTGGTGCGCTTGACCGAACCGGTCAAGCGATGCGGGGAGCTGTTGCCGGGTTGGTGGACCCACCTGTCCCCCTCCGGCAAACGGTCTCCCGACTACCCCGAGGGGCACGCCAACAACGGTGTCGCGCACGGCATCGGTGGCCCGCTCGCGCTCCTGGCCCTTACCGCGCGACGAGGCATCACGGTCCCCGACCACACCGAGGCAATCACCCGCGTCTTCGCCTGGCTGGACCGCTGGCAGCAGGAAGGGCGCGCTGGCCCTTGGTGGCCCTATTGGGTCACCCGAAGCCACCTTCGGGCCGGAATCCCCGGCGGCGGGCCCTCTCGGCCTTCGTGGTGTTACGGCACCGCCGGATTCGCCCGCACCATGCAGCTCGCTGGACTCGCCACCGGAGACACCGACCGGCAGCGTGCTGCCGAAGTCGCGTTGCTACAGGCGATGGCCGACTCCGGCCAACGGAACGCCACCGTCGACCTGTCTCTGTGCCACGGCTTCGCGGGACTGGCGCACATCACGCGCCTCGTTGCCGCCGACGCCCTCACGCCAGGGATCACCGACAGCCTGCCTGTCCTCCTCGCACCGATCATCGACACCCCGCCCGAGGCCCTCGTTCGCGCCCTGTGCGAGCCCGCCGGTGGCGGAGACATCGGCCTCCTCGAAGGCGCCGCCGGCACCGCGCTCGCCCTCCACGCCTACGCCACCGACGGCCCTTCCCACTCCCGCTGGGACAGCGCCTTCCTGATCACATGACCGCTGAGAGGAACATATGGCACCCGAGGAATGGCCCCAGCGCGTTCTGACGTTCACGGCATGGGAACAGGCCGAACCCCTTGTTATCGAGCACCTACTCCCCTTGCTCATCGCCGAGGAGGACAGGCTGGGGCCCTGGGCATTCCTGCGAAAGTTCCCGACCTGGCGGCTGCGGTATCGCCCCGTCGATCCCGCCGCGGCGGACCGCCTGCACAGTGCCCTGGACGGCCTGGTCGCCAGCGGCTCGCTCACCGCTTGTGTGCCGGGCATCTACGAGCCGGAGGAGGCCGCCTTGGCGGCCCGGCCGCCATGGCGGAAGCACACCGCCACTTCCACGAGGACAGCCGCTACGTCCTGGGCCACCTCGCCCGCCAGCGAACCGAGACCCCTGACGCTCTTGGTCGACGCGAGCTGGCCGTTGTCACCGTCAGCACGGCGCTTCGCGCGGCGGGACTCGACTGGTACGAGCAGGGCGACGTCTGGGCCAAGATCGCCGCCCAGCGTGACGGCGGCTTCCTTCCGCCACCCCGCACCCGCGCGGCGATCCATCGGCTGATGACCGTCGACGCCAGCCCCTCCAGCGCACTCGTCCGCGACGGGCGACTCGCGAGCGTAAGCGCCTGGATCGAGGCATTCGAGCAACTCGGCCGACGCCTGGCGGATCTCGACCGCCGCGGGCAGTTGGAGCGCGGGCTGCGCTCCGTCCTTGCCCATCACGCCCTCTTCCACTTCAACCGTCTGGGACTTCCCCGGGAGGACCAGCACACCCTGTCAACACTCGCGAAAGAAGTAGTCATGGGAACGAACGACAGCGCCGAGTCCACCCCCTCCGCCTCCCCGCCAGCCACTACGGTCGCCACCGTGAACACCGACACGATCGAAGCCACCAACGCCGACCGCCTGCGCGTGCAGCTCATCGACCAGTTGAAGGTCGACGGCTGCATCCGCACCCCCCGCGTTGAGGAAGCGATGCGGACAGTTCCGCGCCACGTCTTCGTCCCCGAGGCGAGTCTTGAGGAGGCGTACGGCAACGCCCCCGTCAACATCAAGCACGACGAGACAGGCGCCTCCATCAGCTGCGCCTCACAGCCCGACATTGTCGCCATGATGCTCGAACAACTCGACGTCGAGCCTGGCCACAAGGTGCTGGAACTCGGCGCCGGAACCGGGTTCAACGCCGCACTGCTCGGGCACCTCGTGGGGGAGAAGGGCCACGTCACCACGATCGACGTGGACGACGACCTGGTGGAAGGCGCCCGCGCCGGGCTCGACGCGGCGGGCATCGACAACGTCGAGGTGATCCTCGGCGACGGCGCGCTCGGCCACGCCCCCAACGCGCCCTACGACCGCATCGAGGCCACCGTCGGCGCCCACGGCGTGCCCCATGCCTGGCTCGATCAGCTCGCTCCCGGGGGACGGCTGCTGACCCCGCTGCGCCTGCGGGGCAGCGTCTCCAGGTCGATCCTCTTCGAAGAGGGCTCACACGGCCGCTGGCGCAGCATCGGTTCCGAGATGAACACCTTCATGCCGCTGCGGGCCGGCATCGCGGATGACCCTAGGCGGTTCGTGAAGCTCACCGAGGACGGATCAGTGACCCTGGTGACCAACGGCGACCAGGCCGTGGACGTTGAGGCGCTCACCGGTGTGCTCACACAGGCGCGCGCCGAAGCGTGGACCGGCGTGAACTTCCGCGGGCCGGAATCAGCGGAATGGTTGGAGCTGTGGCTGACCTGCACCATGCCCAACGGCCTCAGCCGGATGCCCGCGCATAAGGAGGCCATCGAGCGGGGCGTGGTCACCCGCCCGTACGCCAGCTCCACCGCCGTCTTCGATGGCGGCACCCTCACCTACCTCACCCGCCGCCTGGCCGACGAGAAGGCACCTGATGGAAGTAATCTCTACGAGTTCGGCGTGATCGGACACGGCCCCGACGCGCAGGGACTCGCGAACCGAGTCACCGAACAGGCCCGGATCTGGGACCGCGACTACCGCGGTCGCGACGTGCAGTTCGAGATCCAGGACCTCTACACCACGCCGCCCACGTCCAAGCCCGGCCGCTTCGCCTTCGACAACGCCCTCAACCGCGTGATCATTGAGTGGCAGTGAGATGGACATTTGCCGGATAGCCCAGCGATTCCCGCTGGTCGCACGTCCGCGTCCCGCCTGCTCTCCGCTCACAGAGCGAGTCCGGGAAATCAGCACGCTGGCTGAGGCCGCCCAACATGACGGCGGCCTCAGCACCGCAGCCACGGCCCTGAACCGGGCAGCCCTCGTCGCAAGCGACTGCGGACTGCCCGACCTGGCACGCGACCTGTGCTGGCGGCATGCAGAGATCTACCTGACTGGCCAGCCACTCAACGGGCAGGAAGCGCGCCTCGCCCTCGAACCCCTCGTCAACCTTGCCCGCCTCCTGATCCGAGACGGCGACGGAGAGGGGGCCTACCGGTTGCTCGCCGACATGTACGACGCGGTGAAGGGTAAGTCCGGCACAACCATTGGCGGCCGCTGGCTCTCGCTCAACAACCTGACCTCGACGCCGGACGGCCATCGAGCGGTCTGCCAGTGGCTGTGGACTGTGCTCTTGGGAGACGGAACGCGGGCCCTTGTCGCAGCACAGCAGTGGGGGCGAGCAAGACAGCACGTGAATCAGCACAAAGGAGTCGGCCGTCGGCTGCTCGATGGCCGCCAGGTGGAAGTCGTAAGCCGGTGCCTTGACGGCGACGGCGCGGCTGCACAGCACGTATTGGACGAGAGCGCCCTGGACGAAGCCTGGGAGACCTGCGTCGCCGCGTGCCTGGCCGTGCTCTGCCGCACTGTCAGCGGGCAACCTGCCCGACATGCCACTGCACACATGACAACCGAGTACTTGCACCTCGAAGCCCCGCCGGAGCTGGCCGTCTTTCGGGCCCGTCTCGGGCTAGTCGTACTCGAACTCTCCCATTCCATCTCGGCCGAGGTCATCCGGCGACTGGTGAACGACGCAGTCTTCTCCCAGGACGGATATGTGTCCCGGGACGTCCTCATGGACCCGATCTGTTCCAGGGAGATGACCGGCGAAGAGCGTCACCATCTGGCCGAAGCTGTTGCATCAACCGGGCTCGGGCAAGGACTTCTACCCGCCAGCGTGAACGAGATCCTCCTGAGCGCGGCGGAGGCGGGGGCCGCAGCGGTGGAGAGAAGCCTGCTGATGGCGGCAGATCCGGCACACGATTCCTACTCCCAATAGCGTGCCTGATCGCAGTAACCCGGAGAGGCGCTCGACTTCCGGCAGGGTGTGCTGCTCCACCGAGAGGCCCACGCCACGGTTCTGCTGGCCCCCGAGCGGTACGCCAGCAGCGGACAGTTCACCCAACGGATCTTCGAATCCGTGCTGGCCGGATGCGCCCCCATCACCCCGGCTCACTATCGGGCGGCCGGGACAGTCGTCCCCGATGAGTTGCACGCCCACCACAGCACACACGTGACCGGCATCACCCATGCACTCACGCTCATGGGGGTCGCCGAACGGGCCAGGCTGCTGGATCGCTGCCTGCGCAGGCTGGACCTGTTCCGCCTGTCGCGCCAGCTCGACACCATCCACGCGGTATTCGATCACTCTTAGGGGGCCACAATGGAAAACCGCACCAGCCACCCGCCCAGGATCGGTAGCTTTCCCCGTCATGAAGAAGATCGCCCTCATCGGCTGCGGCGGCAGCGGCAAGACCTACCTGTCGAAGCAGCTCGCAGCTCTTATCGACGCGCCCGTCACACACCTGGACGCCGTCTACTACGACGACGACTGGAACACCTTGCCCAAGGAGAAGTACGCCGCCGTCCAGGAGGAGCTGGTGGCCGCGCCCGCCTGGGTGATCGAAGGGAACTACGCCGGGACGATGCCGATCCGGCTGCGGACCGCCGACACCGTGATCTTTCTCGATCTTCCGCCGGCCGTATGCCTGTGGGGGCTGGCTCAGCGGCGCCTGCGACACGGCGGCGGGCAGAACGATGCCACTGGGGTCTACGACCGGATCTCCTGGAACTTCCTTCGGTACGTGTGGTGCTACCGCAAGACGATGGCACCCCGGGTGAGGAAGCTGATCCAGGAGCATGCCACGGACGCGACCGTGTACGTCGTCACCAGCCGACGCCAGGCCCGCAGCCTGCTGGCCCGTCTGAAAGCCGACCAGCACACATAGGGCGCCCCTCGGGCTTCCGGAGGGGAGCGGCTTGTGTCTGACACCACGCCGTTCCTTGACCAGCAGCTCATCAGCGGCAGCCTCTACGGAAACCAGCAGCGGCTCGCCGCCCGTACCGGCGCTCTCCTGTCGGCAAAAACCTCAGGCCGGTCAGCAGCAGAGGTGATCTCTGCCATCGCGCTCCAGGCATGCTCCAGCGTGGGCGGGCTCGTCTTGGACATCGGCTGCGGGCGCGGCGCCTCCACCGTCGCCCTGGCCCGTTCGCTCCCAAGGTCCCGAGTCCTCGCCCTCGACGCCTCGGCCGCCCTGTTGGTCGCTGCGCGCCACCGCCTCCAGCAGTCCGGATGGCAGGCCGCCACGATCCAAGCAGACTTCCACCAGCTTCCTCTGCCAGCCGGCCGTGCGGAGCTGGCCGTGGCAGCGTTCTGCCTCTACCACTCACCCTGGCCTCGCCGTGTCCTGCAGGAGATCGCACGATGTATGGCGCCCGGCGGCACGGTAATCCTCGCGACGAAGTCCGCGGATAGCTACGCGGCCCTGGACCGACTGGTCGCCGCCTCCGGCCTCGACCCACAGGCTGAAACCAGGCCCAGCCTGTACGGGACCTTCCACAGCGGCAACATCACAGCGCTCGCCACCAGCGTCGTGACCGTCCGCGACGTACGCCACGAGACCCACCGCTTCCGGTTCCACGATCTCGCTCATGCCTCCGCCTACCTGGCCACCTCTCCCAAGTACCGGCTCCAGCACTCGCCGAACGACTGAGCAAGCGGCTGCCCGACGGCCCCATCGAGACCGCTTCCGTCGTCAACTACCTCACCGCGACCGTGCCCGGATGAGGGGCGCCCCTGTGGGATTCACCAAGCACTACCGCACCGCTGACGCCATGCGCCGGGCACAGGCCCACCACTCCTGGCTGGACCGCCTCGGGCTGCCCGTACCAGCGCTCATCGCGTGTCGCCCTCGCTCGCTGGAGCTCAGCCACATACCAGGACGGCACGTGGCTCCTAACGATGTTCCTGCCAGTGCTCGGTTACTGGGAGCAGCACACACTGCCGCCTACCGGGCCTGCCTGCACCGGGCACGCCTGGGCGCACCCTTCCACCTGCCCGGTATCGGGGCGCTGGAGGCGTTCACCACCAGCCGCATCGACCGCGTCCGCCAGCATCTTGAACAAGGCAGCGTCCCCGCCCCGGCCTTCACCGCCAAGGAGGCCGCGCAGGTCCTGTCTTCGGCTGCCGACGAACCAGCGGCCTTCTACAAGGACGCCAACCTGCGGAACTTCCTGGTCACCCAGACCGGCATCGTCGTCATCGACTTCGATGACCTCACTCTCGCGCCGTTCGGCTACGACCTGGCCAAGCTCATCCTCACCACCGCGATGACGTACGGCCCCCTGCCGCCCCGGCTTACCACCACCGCTCTCGACGCCTACAACCAGGCCACCGAGATCCCGTGCACCCCAGACCGCCTGAGGGACTGGCTGGAGATCCATCACATCCTCACCAGCCCCTACCTGGGCCGCAACGGATACACCCACAGCTGGCACACCCTCCGCCCCACGGAAACGAGGCCCCGGTGAACGACGCCACACTCACCTCACAGCTTGCTGCCCCCCACCCGGACGGGGCCACCATCGCTCTCTACCGCACCCGCGTCTACCGATTCAGCACCGACCCCCGCCACTACGTCCTCGCCGAAGTCCTGGAGAAGAAGTACGCGCTCGGCACCCCACCAGCCCCTGAGACCCTGCACTTCCTCAAGGCCACCCTCGAGCAGATCCGCAGCACCGGACAGCCCCTGCCCTTCAACCAGCAGATCGCCGAGACCGAAGGCATCAACGTTCAACAGGAACTCGACGACCGCGCTCCCTATGCACCCCGGCCCCTGCCTGAACACACACCCCAGACACTCGTCTTCATCGTCGGCGCACCCCGCTCAGGAACCAGCCACCTGAACAACCTCCTCGCCCACACCGGCCACTACGCCTACTTCACCACCGCCTCATGCTGGGCCTGGCCCGTACACAACCTCCGCCACCCAGCCCGCCGCTCCTTCGAAGAACTGGACCAGAGTGTCCTCCGCGGGGACAACAAGAACACCCGCCTCATCCCCGGCCTGGTCATGCCCTATGAGAGCGAAGACCTCTACGCACGAGCCATCCCGACCTACCAGCAGTCGGCGGCCACATCTACAACCTCCACCGCCCCCACATCAAGGACACGACTCTGCTGACCGCGAGCATTCAGGCACACTGCCGACACTTCAGCCGCTCCGCGCTCCTGACGAAGTCGCCCTTCAACTCGCTCCGCATTCCCCAACTCGACGCCACCACCGGCCACCGCGCCCTCTTCGTGAACATCACCCGCGACCAGGCCGGCACAGCCGACTCCATGCGCCGCAACCATTTCCGCTTTCACCAGCACAGCACTGCTCTCACCGAAGAAGACGCCTGGAGCCTGTTCACCTGCACCATCTCCCGAGATGTCCCCCCGAGCCAGAACGCTCACCGTCGAGCATCACGCTCTCCTCGCTGACGAGAAGAGCGAACTCGAACGGGTCAAACAATGGATCACAACGGCAGCACCCACTGCAAAACAAGAGTGAGTCAGCGACGTCCGCAACGGCCAGCGACACCACAACGACTCGTGCCTTTGGGGAGGGGAGGGGGAAGACTTCGCGCCTATGACGGCCGCTTCCCGTGCTCTTTCTCCCCCTCCGACCGGCGTCTCAGCCCCGAGCCCCGCTGGGCTCAGTGAAGCTATCCAGGAGCCGCTTCTGCCCTGACGGACGTGTGTCAATGACTACTCATGCTGACTCTCACCAGCCGGGGTTCCTGCAACTGCGGGCTCCCGCGTCGCCCTACCTAAGCGCTCGGCGAAGGTCTCGACCGTAATCCTGCTCACGCTGCTCATGCAGAGCCGCCGATAGTCGCATCGGCATGAACTGCCCCGCCGCTGAAACAGCAGCCGCGATCACCGAGCAACCGCAGCAGCACGTCGCGGGAGGAAGGGCATGGATTGATCGTGCCGCGCCAACGGTGTCCGAGGCTAACTGGAGGACTTCGGGGGAGGAGTGTCCCCCGTTCGGTGGGTTGCAATTCCGCTCTTATACCGCTCGGCGGTGTCGTCGTCGTGACCCAATAGGCGATTTGCCGGGAGGTACCGATGCCGTCCCTCACCCTCACTGTCTGTCTACTGATCTTCTCCGTCTTCTTGGGAGGCGCACCGCTCGCGTATGAACCGGTACGGGCCTGCTTGGAGCCCGGTCCCGGGCGGCACCGGCGCGGCGGCGGTCGCCACGCAGCCCGACGGAGCGCACGGTGAGCGCCCCGGCCCGCGGGGGACGCGGCATCGTGATCTACTGCTGGAATGACAGCACGCGGCTCCCGGCCGCAGAAGCCCGTCTCGCGCTGGGCGAAACGCTGGCCCGTCTCGGGGTTGAAGAAGAGGCGCGGGAGGATGCGCAGCTTGCGCTGTCGGAGCTGGTGGCCAACGCGGCTGAGCACGCATGCGGACCGTACGAGGTGCGACTGCAGCGCATCTTGTCCGGGTGGGTCTGTGAAGTGCAGGACGGTGATCCCCGGCTTCCCGAGCTTCCTCAGCTCCCGCCCAGCCCTCTTTTTCCGCCCGAGGAGGTGAGCCGCGGCGGTGGGCTGGACTCGCTACTGAGCTTGCTGGGAGAACGGGGCCGAGGGCTGCAAGTGGTTCATCATCTGACCGGCGGCGGGTGGGGCTTTTGCCGGACGGGGGAGACGAAGGTTGCCTGGTTCGTAGTTGGCGCTGCCGCCACCTGAATCAACCTGGCGGCGGGTGGCTTCGGTATTCAGATGGCCTTTCCACAGTTGCCTGCTGTGCAGAGCAGGACCAGCTACAGGGCCCTCCTCCGCGAGCTGTGAGGAGGGCCCACGCGTCGTTTTGGGACGGGCATTCTGGACCCATACTTGGGGGCGGTGTCGTTGGGCCGTGCGCACGGGGAGGACTGGGACCACTCCGGCCGGGGGCATCCACAGCTTGGTCATGGGCCGCCCACGGTCTCCGGACGTGTGGAGTTCGCCCAGGAGATCTTCGCCACGGACTCATCGCCGCACCTGGCCAACTGGGGCGCCGCCTTCGCGATGGTACCGCTCACAGAACCATCACCAGTGAACTTCTTGATCTCTCAGAGCTTGAAGCTAACGAGGTAACCCTGCCGGTCGGGGATCAGCTGTTCCTCTATTACCTGCCGTCCTATGCACCCGACTCCAATCCGTCGAAGGTATCTCGTCGCTTCAGCACCCCGAGCACCTTGTCCGACGCATCCGGCGCGGCTCTCACGCCAAATCCAGTACCGCACCCAGCCCATAGACGGTTGCCTTGCCGAGACTTCCCTGACCATCTGACCGCAGACGACACCACGAGTTCGACTTCAGCAACCAGATGCGTCGACGTCGTCCCAGGATCAGGTGCACGCCACGATCAACTCCCAGGCTCCGTGCAAGCGCTGGGACGAGCAAAGCCCTTCTCGCGGCCTGCTGTGCCCGTAGAGCCACTTATGGGCCCCCTCCCGTGCCAGTAGCGTGCCTTGAGACCTCCTGACTCAATTCCAAAGCCTTGACATTCGCGATCTCCCCTGATCAACGCCGAAAGCCCCTCGCGGCTCGCCGACGACCTGTCACGTCGCTGTCCGAAAAAGATCGTTGACGTGCCGATTGATCAATGATTGTGTAGTTCGCCGACACGACGGTCGTGTCCGCACAGCCTGTGAGGGGGGAAGGCATTTGCGCTCCAGATCTCGCAGATCGCTCGCCGTAGTCGTAATGGCAATCATCGCGTTACTTGCGCCGGTTACTGCAAAAGCCGAGGCGCCACACTCTGGCAGTCCAGGGGGGCCGGCAGCCACAAGGACGGATACTGGCAACATCACTGTACGGAATGAGGATGGCCCCAAAGGCGATTTCCAGACTCTTTCTGAGCGAAGCGGAGATTCGGCGCGATCAAACTGCGCCGAAGTGCGACGCAACCTGAAGGCTCTTCGGAAAGCTGGCCACAAGCGAGCCTTGTGCTACAAATGGGGAACGCCTGACAAAAGCGGAAGTGGGGGCTCCGCGTCCTCGTCCGCCCCAGGCTCCGTGTGGTGTGTGGGCGTACCAATGGACCGAGTCTACGTGACACGTGACTCCATTTGTTCGCGACGCAATTTGATCGTCGTCATAGTAGATACCCTCACTGGCGTCGTCTACGGCGAGGCTCATGCAATCGTCGAGCAAGAGATCAACACCGTGAACAATTCTGTCGAGTACACCGAGTACATGAACATCCAACTGCTGGACTCGCCTCTTGCTGCCGGTATAACCCTGAAGGTGGACTCGACCTGTTCGCTCGACAACAGCTGCAAGCAGGATTCATCTCCTTGGGCGGAACCACGGCCGATAGCTGTCGGCGGATCACTCGATGGTACTTGGACACGATCCTGGACCGGAATCCAAGGCTACAAAGAGTTCCGGCTGAGCTACGATCTCAACATTCACATTCCTCGTTCAACTGGGGGCAATGTCAGTTGGGGTGGAGACGAGGAGCAAGCCGATGGTCTGTACTGGGTGCGCTGCGACAACAAGGTCAGCAAGTTGGCTGGGTGTATCGTACCGGATTTCATCCCTACCCTCGTAGTGGACAAGAAAAAACACCCTGCAGCGCGCAACTTCATCGCCAGGGTCCAGGAGAACATGTCTACGCACCCGGGATGGGAGGGCCACGGTCAGCCTCTGCATCGTGAGGAAGATGCCGAAGAGGAAAAGAAAAACCGGAAGGTCATCTGCGAAGATGGTAGCTTCAAACCCAATCCGGACACGCCAGATGCGTCGTGCGATGAGTATCCTTTCGCACGGGCCCAGGAGAGTGGCAGGCAGTTCGGGGTGACCTCCGGCGCTCAATGCCAGCAGTACTGGGCCGAGGTTAAGGTGATCGGTGGCCAGAAATATTGGATTCTATTCAATGAAGGGACTCCTCCAGCTGAGGCCAAGTGCGGTCGAGCCAGCATCCCAAAAGATCAAAATATGGGCGTTGGCGGTGCCCTCGGTCGGAGGACTGTGGAGTGGCGCCTGCTAGGTGGTGATCCCTACTGGGTGGATGCTGGCGCCAGCGACAGCTAGCACTGCACGCCCTGCGGCCCGGTTCGCCCACCGGCGAACCGGGCCGCACAGGATGAACTGACCAATGAGGTAACTTCTCGGACATGAAACTCTTGCCGAACTCGGAACTGTACGACACTGGCTACTGTGTTCTCTTCGTGCGCGGGATCTCGCCCGTGGATGTTTTCCCAAGGATCGTCGGCGATGAGGACTGCCGCCCTGTCTCCGTAGACCGGATGGAAGCCGAGGTCATCAAAATGGCTGGTGAGGATCTCGAAGAGGAAGATGTTCCCGCACTGGACATCGACGAACTGCGCAGTAGTGGGATGATCTGCGACGAGGGCCCCTTGTTGCGAGCTGGAACTCACGGCGACTGGTGCTTCGTCATCGAATCGGAGGGCCCCTACCTGGCCAAGAACGAGATCATCCGGTCTGCGTCCCGTGCCACCGTCGCTCTCTCGGTGCTGAAGAGCGAATCGGGAACCTCATGGATATCTTATGCGGAAGATGGGGAGATTCTCGCTTCCTTTGACCCGCTCCTCCCTCAGCACGACAATGGGAGCCGACCGGATATCCTCGACGAAATAACCGGGTACCGGGAGGCTATAGAACTCGGCGACCCCGAAGAGGCGCACGAGAACGCTTTGCGGAAGATCCAGTACGGACTCGGTTGTGCTGTGCCTCAGGAAGCGGACGCCTCCAGCATGTTGGCTATCCGCATCCCTGGAGGATATTAAAGTGTGTTGCATAAGGCTGTGAACTGGGCATCTCCGTTGCGTGGCTGGGGTGTTGAGGGTCGAGCGGATATGGGTGGAGACGTTTACCGGGCTGCGCATGGATCAGTTCGGGCGGCTGCTGAAGGCGGTCCGTGACCGGGGCGGCAAGGGGACTCTGCGGGGCCGGCCGTGGGGTCTTCCGCTGGCCGACGGGTCCTGGTGGTGGCCGTTGTACTACCGCACGAACCTGACCATGCGCCAGTTCGGGCCGTTGTTCGGGGCCTCCTCCTCGACCGTGTGCCGGGTGATCCAGCGGCTGGGTCCGCTGCTCGCGCCGGAGTCCGTCTCCCGTCCGGATGATGCGGCCGACCGGTTGTGGATCGTGGACGGCACCTGGTCCCGGTACGCGACCGCAACGTCGGCTCCTGGGCCTCAATTACCGGTTCTCGGCGAACGTGCAGGTCATCTTGGACACGGACACCCGCCTGGTGATCGCGGCGGCCCGGCCGGTACCGGGCACTACCGCGCGACGCGGTACGAGCCCGATGCGGATCCTTTTGACGGCCCCAGACGACAGCGCCCAGGGCACTTCACATCCCGGGTGGGTTCATATGCACATCCTCGTCTGGAGTGTGCAGGAGCCGCGTTGCCACCCAACCGACCTTGCCGCCGCGCATTCGGACCTTGGTCCACCTCGTCCCGCCCCGCAGTCGCTTGCAGCGATCCCCCCGGTACGCCATCCCGACGGCTGTCGACCGCGACGACGGACGAGATCGGATCGTCGCGCTCTTCGCCGTCACGTAGCAGCCCCTTTTGGCCGCCACGGTGCCGGTGGCGGTGACAGGTTCCACGGCCCCCGCAACTGCCGTCATGCTCGTCCCCATCAGCAGCACGGCAGCCACAGCGGTGGCTGCCCTCACACTCGCCTGCATGAGATCTCCTATTTGTCAGTGGTCCTGCCAACTCATCCCGCAACGAGCGTGTTACGGCAGATGTCTCAGTGATCACCCGTAGGAGATAGTGATCTTTGGGAAGCGAACCCGGGGTCGGCTATTCCTGCTCCGGCTGTGACGAGCTCCGCCTGCATGCGATTGGCTGCCTCACGATGGCCCGTCGACTCGACGGTGAGCGGTGCGCGGTGAGTTCGGGCTGCCCCAGTTCCAGCGCTTGAGGGAGCCTGGTCCGCCCCTTCCGAGGCAGGTCGGTGCGCCAACGGCTACGAAGCGCTCGGTGGTGTCTTGTCACGAGCGGGTGACAAGCTGGAACTTTTCACTCGGTACTCGTTAGATTACCGTGAGTGGTCAGATTGAGTGAGTGTCGCTACAGTTCGTGCTCGGCCGGGTTCGCAAAGTCATGAGGAGTGTGCGTGGTTCTGACGCGGTCCCCAAGGCGCCGGATGGCGTTTGTCGCTACGCTGAGCGCGACGACGCTTGTGACGGCCGGTTGTTCGGACGGCCCATCGGAGCCCAAGCCGCTGCCCGAACAGTCCGTACGTGAGTCCGCGAAACCCGGCACCCATTCGTCGGTGCGTCGGGAAGCGCTGTCTGCCTACCGGGCGATGTGGGGTGATCTCGCTCGGGCGTCGAAGACGTCGGACCCTTCCTCGAAGCGCCTTGATGACCATGCTGAGGGCGGCGCTCTTCAGTTGATGAAGTATGGCCTTCGGAGTTCTAAAAGGGACAAGCTTGTCGGTAAGGGGACGCCTCGTCCGCATCCCGAGGTGGTCTCTGCGAAGAGCGGAAAGGTTGTCATCCGAGACTGCGTCGACGGCACCGACTGGCTGCTGTACAAACGCAATGGCGAGCCGGAAGACGACAAGCCGGGAAGTCATTTCAAGACCGATGCCACGGTCAAGCGCAGCAACGGGACTTGGAAGGTCTCGGACCTGTACATGCACGAGGCCGGGTCGTGCTAGCCGGATCGTCGCGGACCCGCGTGTGGCAGGGCGCAGGAGCCACTCTCGCCGGAATCATGTTTGTGCCAGTTCTTGGGCAGCCCGCGATGGCGGAGGAGATCCGAGAACGGTTCGGTGGGGTTACCTGCACTCCGGGAGGTTGCACGGTCCGTGCGGGGAAGGCCGCCTCCCCAGCCTCAGGCGCCCGGAGCCAGTCGTCTGGACCTTCTCCGAGGGCCGCTCCCGCTCGCTCTGGTGGGCGTCGCGCCGTTGGTAGTGCGAAGTGGGAAATGCCTGACCTGACTTCCAGCCATGGCTTTGGGGGGATACGTGGCGGGATGGCGCCGTTCCTCGTGCCTCCAGGCGCCCAGGGGCGTTCGCAGGGGAAACAGGCCAGGGTCGAGCGGAAGGTGTCGGCGGGTGAGGTGGCGCAGGAGGCGGTGGAGCGGCTTCGGTTGCCGAGGCCGGTGATCCGTACGAGTCCGGATGCGGACTTTACGCAGGTGGTGCATGTGCCGACGTGGATGTGGGTGCAGGCGTCGTCGTGGGAGTCGGTGTCGGAGACGGCGTCGGTCGATGGGGTGACGGTGACGGCGACGGCAAGGCCGCGTAAGGCGGTGTGGTCGATGGGGGATGGCGCGTCGGTGGTGTGCCATGGGCCGGGAACTCCGTACTCGGCTCGATTCGGGGCGGAGTCGTCGTCACCGGACTGTGGCCATACATACAGACGGGCATCGTTGTCCGAACCGGACGGGAAATACCGGGTCAAGGTACGGGTGACCTGGGATGTTTCCTGGCATGGGGCGGGGGAGTCCGGGGTGGTGCCTGGGATGGCGATGTCTGCCGAGCGGTCGCTGTCGGTGGACGAGGTCCAGGCAGTCGTCACCGCGTGACTTCTTGAGAGCAGCCGCCTGAAGGGCCGGGCGGGGCTGGAATCAACTTTTCTTTGTGCGAGGTGTGTGTGGGTACCCCCTTGTCTTCTTCCCCGCCGACGGGCATTCCCGGAGCGCGTTCAGGCGGGTCGGGCCAGCAACCTGCCCCGGTGGCTGGAGTGCGGCGTCGGCGTATGTCCTGGGTGTGGGGTGGGGCCAGCGCGGTGCTCGTCTCGGCGGTGGGGTTCACCTGGATCGTCTCGGCGGTCGGCGAGCGCGCGGATGTGTTGGTGCTGGCGAGGGATGTTCCGGCGGGCAAGGTGCTGACTGCGAAGGACCTGCGGACCGTGCAGGTGGCGGCGGACTCGGGGGTGATTCCGGTCGAGCGCCGCGGGGAGGCGTTGGGGAAGCAGGCGCGGGTGCCGCTGGTGGCTGGCTCGCTGCTGTCGCCGGGCATGGTCGGTGGCTCTGCCGACTTCCCTCCGAAGGGGAGCTCCCAGGTCACGCTCGCGCTCGAAGCCGCAGCAGCTCCCTCGAACCTGGCGCGCGGCGACCGGGTGGCCATCCTGCCCGGCCCGGACGACGAAACACCGGCCGGCCACAAGGACGAGGAGGCCATCGGGGAGCTGCCGAGCGCGGTGGTCGGCACCGTGGCGGGAACGAGAACTCCGAAGACAGTTGGAGGGGTGCGCGAGGTTCGGGTGCTGGTCGCTACGGCGGCAGTCCGCCGGGCCACGCAGGTTGCGCATCCGCGTCTTGTGGTTCTCCCGGCGAGTAGCAGGGAGGCGCCCTGATGCGCCGGGTGTTCGCCATCGGGTCGGTTGCGGGTGCCCCGGGGGTGACGACCACGGCGTTGGCGTTGGCTGCCGCGTGGCCGCTGGAGGCTGATGGTGGGGTGCGGCCGGTGGTGGTGGAGGCCGGGGTGTGGGGCGGGGATCTGGCGGCGCGTTTCGGGCTTCCGCACAGTCCGGGGTTGTTGGATGTGGCTGCTGTTGTGGGGCAGCCGCAGCCGGGTTCGCTGCTGGGGGCCGTGCGGGAGCTGCCGGTCGGGGTGCGGGTGGTGCTGGCGCCCAGTGGGAGAGGGCCGTGCACCGAAGCCGTGCGACTGCTCGGTGGAGGCGGTGGGGTGCGGGTGCTGCGGGGTGAGGAGAAGGACTACGGCAGTGTTCTGCTCGACCTCGGCCGTCTCACCTCGGAGACCCAGGAGCTGGCCGGCGTCGCTGATGAGGTGCTGCTCGTCACCCGTGGGGGCGCCGATGCCCTGGCTCATGTGTACGCCCAGGCGTCGGACCTGGGGCAGGCTGGGGGGCGGCTGACGCTGTGCGTGCTGGGCGAGTGCCCGTATGCGCCGAGCGAGGTGAGTGCGGCGTTGGCGGTCGAGAACGTGACGCGTCTTGCGTGGGATGCGAAGGGCGCCGGCGTGCTCGGAGGCACCAGGCAGGGGCGGTTGCAGGCCGAGGGGTTCCGCACCTCACCCCTGCTCAAGGCAGCGCGGGAGCTGGCCGGGCGGTTGGTCGAAGAAGGGCAGGGCGGCCCCTTTCGCGCCGAGTCCCTGGCCGGGGTGCTGAGGGAGAGGAGCATCCGGTGACCGTCACCACTGGTACTGCCACGGACTCAGGAAGCGTGCCAGGGCTCGCTGCTGCGATGCAGCAGCGCGTCACTGCCCGCCTGGCCGAATACGCGCACGAGCGCGAAGCCGCCGGTCTTCCGCCCGAGAACGAGCAACAACGCCAGCACACCATCAGCCAGCTACTCGCCGAAGAACTCGGGCAACAGCGGCGGGAGGCACTCGCACGAGGCGGACGGGCGATGGACCCCACAGCCGAGCGGGAGATCGTCCAGAGCGTCACCGACGCTCTCCTCGGCACAGGAGCGCTGGAGCGCCTGCTGGCCGATGAGAACGTGGAGAACATCTGCGTCAACGGCTGCGACACCGTCTGGGTCCGCGACGCCCGTGGCAACTGGTACCGCTCGGCGCCGGTGGCCTCCTCCGACGCGGAGCTGATCGAAAGGCTGCGGACCCTCGCCGCGCGGACGGAGGGGGAGGAGCGGCGCTTCGACCGTGGCGTGCCCCGGCTGAACCTTCAGCTCGCCGACGGGTCACGCCTGTTCGCGGTCATGGCAGTCACCGACCGGGTATCGCTCTCCATCCGCAGGCATCGTCTCAAGCACGCCACCATGACCGACCTGGTCCGGCTCGGCGTGTGCGACGAGGCCCTGGCCGGGTTCCTGGCAGCTTTGGTGCGGGCGCGGAAGAACATCATCGTCGGCGGGGGCACCAACGTCGGCAAGACCACCGTGCTGCGCGCCCTCGCCTCCGCGATCCCGCCGCATGAGCGGCTGGTGACCATCGAGGACACCTTCGAACTCGGCCTCGACGCCGACACCGCAGCCCACCCCAACGTGGTCGCCATGCAGGCCCGCGAGCCGAACATTGAAGGCGCCGGCGCCATCGATCAGGCGGAGCTGGTGCGCTGGGGGCTGCGCATGACGCCCGACAGGGTGATCGTCGGCGAGATCCGGGGCAGCGAGGTCATCCCGATGTGCAACGCGATGTCTCAGGGCAACGACGGCTCGCTCTCGACCATCCACGCCTCCACCTCGCGTGGGGTGTTCACCAAGCTGGCCGCGTACGCGGCTCAGTCGCCGGAGCGTCTGTCGCTGGAGGCGACGAACCTGATGGTGGCCTCGGCCGTGCACTTCGTCGTCCACCTGGGCTGGGATACAGGCGGGCGGCGCTGCGTGGACTCGGTGCGGGAGGTCGTGGATGCGGATGGCACGCAGATCGTCTCCAACGAGGTCTACCGGCCCGGCCCGGACCGACGCGGTGTCCCTGCGGCACCGCTGCGTGCCGAGACCGCCGCCGAGCTGACCGCCACCGGATGGGAGGCGCGGCGATGAACCTACTGCCGATGGACGCCACCCACGTGCCCGTGACCGCCGTTCTGGGTGCAGGGTTCGGGGCGGGAGCCGTGGTCCTGGCGCGCGGATTGCGGCCCCGGGCCGATCCGGGGGACGACGTCGGGAAGTCGGGCGGCTGGCGACAGCTGGCACGACTGATGCCGTCCGGTTGGCGCAGTCGACGCCGCATCGCCCTGGCCGTGCTCGGCGGGGTGGTGACCGGCGCCTTGACGGGATGGCCGGTTGCCGGGCTGCTCGCGGCTATCGGCGCGGTCACCCTGCCCGGACTCCTGGGCCCCGATGCCCAGGCGCGGCATCGCACTGAGCGGCTGGAGGCGTTGGCGACGTGGACGGAGATGCTGCGCGACACGCTCTCGGCCGCGGCCGGCATGGAGCAGACCATCCTCGCGACCTGCGACATCCCGCCCGCCGCGCTGGAAGAGGAACTTCATGCACTTGCCTCGGCCCTCCGCGAGGGACGCCCGCTGCCCGAAGCCCTGGAAGGCTTCGCCCACCAGGTCGATGACCCGGTCGCCGATGTGGTCGTCACCGCCCTGGTGATGGCCGCGCGTAAGCAGGCCAGCCAGCTCGCCGCCCTGCTGGGGGAGCTGGCCGACTCGGTACGCGAGCAGGTCGCCATGCGCCAGCGCATTGACGCCGGACGGGCCAGCATCCGCACCGGAGTGCGGGTGACCGTCACCGTCACCCTCGGCATGGCCGCCGGGCTCACCATCTTCAACCGCCCCTACCTCGACCCCTTCGACACCCTCACCGGGCAGGCAGTGCTGGCAACGGTCGGCGCCCTGTTCGCCCTCTCCTTCACCTGGATGAGCGTGATCAGCCGCATCGAAGAGCCCATCCGGCTCCTCGCCCCCTCACACGCCGCCGCGACCACCGGAGGCATCCAGTGATCATCCCCCTTCTCGGAGCGTTGTTCGGCGCCGGGATCGTCGCCCTCGTCCTCGGGCTTCGCCCACCCCGCGTTGCACTGACTGAGGTCCTGGCGGCCATCGAGACCCCGGCACCGGCCGAGGCCACCCCGGCTGCTGCTGAGGGGGAGTGGGCCACCCGGTTGGGCAAGCGGGCTGTCCCTGTGGTGCGGGCGCTGGGATTCCCGACCGATGCCCTGCGCAGCGACCTCGCGGTCTGCGGGACCGACATCGAGGTGCACCTGGCAGGAAAGGCCACGTGTGCCATGGCCGGACTCCTCACTCCCTGGGCAGCCGCTGCCCTTTTCGCCTTCGCCGGGGGCGTGCCGGCCGGCTGGTGGGTGCCCTTGTCCGGGTCCCTCGTCCTCGCCGTGATCCTGTTCTTCGCCCCCGATCTCACCGTGCGCAAGCAGGCAGAGGAACGACGGCGCGAGATGCGGCACACCCTCGCCGTCATCCTCGATCTGACCGTGATCGGCCTGGCAGGCGGGGCCGGAGTCCAGCAGGCCCTCGCTCAGGCCGTCGCGGCGCCGCGGGGCTGGGCTGCGGGCAAGGTGCGGCACGCCTTGCACGTCGCGGAGCTGACCCGCACCAACCCCTGGCCGCACCTGGCCGACCTCGGCCGCACCCTCGCCGTGTCCGACCTGGTCGAACTCGCCTCCACACTCGACCTGGCCGGCAGCGAGGGCGCCAAGATTCGTGCCTCGCTGACCGCGAAGGCCCGCGCGATGCGAAGGCGCCGCCTCAGCGAAGCGGACGGCGCCGCGCAAGCGGCCACCGAGCAGATGTCCCTTCCCCTGGTCGGGCTGTTCGCCGCTTTCCTGCTGCTGATCGGCTATCCGGCACTCGCGCACGTCCTCGCCGTCGCCTAACTGGCTGCCCGCTCCGTCCCTCTCGCTTGTACGTAACTGCACGACGAAAGAGCTTCCCAATGCTGATGTCAAACCACTGCCGTGACAGGCGGTGGGGGTTGGTAGCACTCTCCGTCCCGGATCATGGCCCACAGGACGTTGACCCGTCGGCGCGCCAGCGACAGCAGGGCTTGCTTGTGTCCCTTCCCCTCAGCCCTCTTGCGCCGGTAGTACGCCTTGGAGGCCGGACAGCTTTTCAGGCTCGCCAAGGCAGACAGGTACATCGCGTTGAGCAGACTGCGGTGGAATCGTCGCGGTCGGCGGAGGTTGCCGCTGACGCGGCCGGAATCACGCGGGGCCGGTGCCAGGCCGGCGTATCCGGCGAGCCGGTCGGCGGTGCCGAAGGCGCTCATGTCACCGCCTGTGGCCGCGATGAACACCGCGCCCATCTGCTTGCCCATGCCGGGCAGGCTGAGGATCACTTCGGCGTGCTGGTGCTCGCGAAAACGGGCCTCGATGAGTGCTTCGAGCTGTGCGATCTCTTCATCGAGGGCCATCACCCCCTTCGCGAGGCGAACCACCATAGTGGCGGCCAGCCGTTCGCCGGGCAGCGCGGTGTGCTGGGCCTCGGCCGCATCCACGGCTGTTTTGGCGAGTGTGGATGCTGCGCGCACCTTGCGGTTGCGCAGCCACGTTTCGATGCGCCTGGCGCCGCTGCGGCGAATCGCGGCTGGGGTCTGGTAGCCCGTCAGCAGCATGACCGGCCCTTTGTTGGTCAGGTTCAGGGCCCGCTCCAAGGCCGGGAAGATCTCCAGCAACTGGGCCCGAAGCCGGTTGATCTGACGAGTGCGGTCAGCCACCAGGTCGGTGCGGCGGGTGGAGAGGGTGCGCAGATCAACGGCGATCTCATCCCCGGGCTGCAGGGGGCCGAGGTCGCGGCGCATTCGAGCCTGATCGGCGATGACAAAGGCGTCCTTGGCATCCGTCTTGCCTTCGCCCCGGTAGGAGGCCGAGGCGCGGTGCACAGTCAGACCAGTGATGTAGACCATCGGCTGATCATGGCTGAGCAGCAGGCCGATCAGCAGGGTAGCACCACCGTGGTTGAGGTCGACCGCCCACAGCACGTCCTCGTCGAGAGCCAGGACGTCCGCCAACAGTTCAAGCAGGGCTGCTTCGTCGTTCAGGACCCGCCGGGAAAGCAGCCGTTCACCGCCCGCGTTGATCACCACGCAGTGGTGATGTTCCTTGCCGATGTCCACTCCGGCCCAGACCTGGGGCACGGTCACCTCCGCCAACTCGTCGCGCTACAGCCCAGCAGACGACCTCGCCGACGTTGCCCTACACAGCGATCGAGTCGCATCTCCCAATCGGCGGTCGAGTCGTCGTGGGCTCCGGGCGGCCAAGCTCTTTCGGCCATAGACGGCGACCACATGCCAACCATACCCAGAGCCCCTGGGGCCACCGATCGTACGAATGACCAGTTCAAACCCCGAGAAAAAGTAGGGCACTACATGCGCCACCTCACCCGCTTCCGCCACCACATCGCCTCCCAGGAGCACCTGGCGACACTGCGCCGGAACATCCGCCGCGACGACGGCTACACCACCGAGACCATCGTCGTCACGGCACTCTTGGCGCTTCTTGCGATCGGTGCGCTCAGTGTGATCACAGCCAAGGTCCTGGGCCGGGCCAATGGCATCGACCTGGGCTGAAGCGTGAGGTTCCCTGCTTGTGCCCTGCGGGAGGACCGAGGCGCGGTCACCACGCAACTCGTCATCCTCTTCCCGCTGCTGATCCTGACCGCATTGCTGGCGGTGCAGTTCGCGCTGGCCTGGCACGCACAGCACATCGCGCAGTACATCGCACAGGACGCCCTGGCAGCAGCCCGGCCCGAACACGCCAGCGCCGCCGACGGCCATGCACAGGCCCGGCACCGCCTGGGCACCCTGGCCGGGCGGATCCTCACCAACCCGCAGGTGACCGTAACCCGCTCAGCAACCCGCGTGACCGCACAGGTATCCGGAGGCGTTCTGCAATCCGTGCCCTTCCTGAAACTGCGCGCCTCCGGTGCCGCCGAGGGGCCGGTCGAACGCGTCACCAAACCCGAGGACGACCAGCTGTGAAGCCGTCGGATGGTCAGCAGAGCGACACGAGTCGACCCCAGATGTGGCGTCCGCTCGGCCCCGCGTCGGAAGGCGATGGGGGAACGAGCACGGTGGAATTCGTCCTGCTCGTTCCGCTGATTGTCCTGCTCGGGCTGGTCGCGGTCGGGTTCGGGCGCATCGCCGACGCACGCCTGGTCGTGGGTGATGCCGCGCACCAAGCCGCCCGTGCGGCCTCGATCTCCCGAAACGAGACGGCCGCCCGCACGGCGGCACAGCACGCCGCCGAAGTAGCTCTGCGCGACGCTCAATCCTCATGCGTCGACCCGCGGGTGACCGTCGAGACCGGAGGGCTGAAGCCCGGCGGGGCGGTCACTGCGAAGGTGACGTGCACTGCGGATCTCTCGGACCTGTCGAAGACCCGCATGCCCGGAAGCATCGAGCTTCGCGGAAACGCCGTTTCGCCTGTTGACACCTATCGGAGCACGACATGACCAGGCTCCCTCGCCGCTGCTTCACCGGGCTGTGCGGCCTCCGGGATGGCGAGCGAGACGACCGGGGGCAGGTGGTCGTCGCCGTGGCCGGTGGGGTGGTGGTGCTGTGGCTGTTCGCGGGCATTGTGATCGACGGCGGCCTGGCCCTGGCCGCCGCCGCACGCGCCCAGGACATCGCCCAAGAAGCCGCCCGCACCGGAGCACAGCAGGTCGACGTCCACCGTCTGCGCAATGGCACTGTCCGGCTGCGCACCGCCCAGGCCGAAGCCGACGCGCGACGCTACGTCGCCGCCAGCGGCGACAGCGCCACCGTGAGCGCACGGCGGAACAAGGTCACCGTCCAGGTCACCCACCGACAACCCACCCAGGTCCTCAAGCTCATCGGCAAACACACCTTGACCGCACGGGCAACCGCAACCGCGCACGCCCAACGTGCCACCTCTCAGCACTAGCCAGCCCGACGGAACGGCGAGAAGGGCGAACCAGGCCATGAAACCCACCGCCCCGCAGCGACGGGGCACCGCCGCCATCACCGCTCTGGCGACCGGAGCCGTCACAGCTGCTCTGCTGGCCGGGGCGCCCTACGTGCTCTGGCAGGCAGGAGGTATCCCCTGGCCCTCCACCGTCAACTCCGTCAGCGACCTGGCCGACAGACTGGGGCAGCCGCTCACCGACCCCCTCGCCCTCGACCTGTTGACGCTGGCCGGATGGGCATGCTGGGCGGCCTTCACGTTGAGTTTCCTGCGCGAGTCGTGGTGGTATGCCACCCACCTGCCCTACCTGGTACGGGATCGGGCAGTGCACCACGAGCACCTGGCCAAGGTGTCGTTCAAGGGCTCCCTTGCCGCAGTGTGCGTCGGCACCCTCGTCGTGGCGCTGCTGACTGTATGGCGCCCCCAGGCGGCCGTGGCCCGGCAACACACCGTCGCCGAAAGTATGGGTACCCAGGCCACCCTCAGCGTTCCGTACCACCCGGAGTCCCAAGCACAGGTACGACTGACTGATGACGACGGCACGAACACAGGTGGGCAGGAGGAAGGCAGCAGCGACCGCAGGTACGTCGAGTACACGGTCGCCCAGGGGGATTGCTTGTGGGATATCGCCCACAAGCAGCTGGGGGACTCGGTGAAGTGGCCGCGCATCTTCGCCGCCAATCGCGGCCGCCTTCAACCAGACGGCCGACGTCTGACAGACCCCAACCGCCTTCAGCCTGGCTGGCTCCTGCGTATCCCTACGCCGACAGCCGACTCCTCGTCGTCCGGGGAGGCTTCACCGCCATCGAAGGCGCCTCATCCGGCAACTTCGGAGCCGGAGGCTGGTGCCGCACCAGATGCCCGCACGACAGGGCCGGGCGAGGAGCACCGGCGACACCAGCAGGACGAGCACCAACAGGTGGACGTGAGCGCGGCTCCTCACGGATCAGCAGCGATCAGCGTCGGGGAAGCCGGAGTCATCGGCATCACCACGGCAGCCGGACTCCTGGCCGCCCTACGCCTGTACCGCCTCCGTCAGCGCCGTCGCGCTCTGAGCGATCCAGAGGTCGCCCATGAGGGGGCGGAGCAGCCGGAGAATCTCGCCACCGTTGTGCAGCAGGCAACCCTGGCGGCACGAGAGGCTGACCTGCCCCACGCCCCGCCCGGTACAGGCGATCTGCTCACCCGCCGCACTCCGCCTCCGCCACCGCAGGCCAAGCATGTCGTGGCCCTCGGCATCCGGGGCGATGTAGAAGTCCCGCTGGAGGAACTCGTCGCGGCCCGCCTGTGCACGTGGACCGGGCCGGGGGTCGAGTCCGCCCTTCGAGCTTTGCTGATCAGCATTCTCACAGCGGCCGAACGTCAGCGCCCGCTCCCACCTCGCGTCACAGCGGCCCTGCCCCGGAACCTCGCCGTCCGGCTCCTGCCCACTCTTCCACCTGATGTTCGTGCCCTGGTCCAGGCAGCGAACCTCGACGGCGTGGTCCAGGCAGGCCAGGAACACCTCCTCGCCCACGCCCGTCGGCACAACGGCTCTGATCCGCACCAGGACCACGAAGGAGAGCACCATCACCTGCCCGACGACTCGCCGTCCGGGCAGCCCCATGGGCCGGGCACACTGCTCCTGATCACTGATCAGGCATCCGGGCAGGACGCCGCCGAGCTGGCAGCCCTGGCGGACCAAGCCTCCTCCGGAGCTCTGGGTGTCCTCACCTTGGACGTTCCGCTTTCTCAAGCCGCCCGCTGGCACATCGACCACGACGGAACGGCAACCATCGCCGCAACCAGCAGCACACACAGCAGGAAGAGCCCACTGCGGGTCTTCCGCCTCACCGAAGACGCCGGCCAAGAGATCTCGACGCTGCTTTTCGGAGCACCACCTCGCCAGCAGAGCGAAGCGGGCCGGGAAGGCACCGTCCAAGGATCTGCCGAGCGCGGTGGCGAGGATGCGGCTGAGGAGGACGGCGGTGACGACGGCGAGGTGCCGGCTGACTCCTCGCGCACTCCCGATAGCGGCGAAGCAGGCCAGGAACAGGCTGAGCCCGTTCGCTCCGTGCCCGGCGAGGCTCCTGAACAGCCCGGCCCGGCAGCCCCGGTCCGGCTGCAACTCCTGGGACCTGTCACCCTCTTCGCACGCGGGAGCGACGAGCCCATCGCCAGTCACCTACGGATGGAAGCACGGGAATTCCTCGCCCTGCTCGCCTCACACCCAGCCGGACTCCTCGCCCGCGACATCGCCGACAACCTGCGCCTGGCTGGCGGAGCCGACCAACACGCCAAGGAACTGAAGAACCTCCGCCGCTCTGTCCGCCGGACTCTCCGCGCAGCCACCGGGCTCCCCCACGCGGAATTCATCCACCTCAAGGGAGAATTCCACAAGCTCAACCCCGGATTTATTCACACGGATATCGCGAACTTTCGGACGAAAATCAAGAAACTGTCGACTATTGACGGGAGCGGCTGTATTATCGCCGTGCGGGATATTCTGGATGATTACCGCGGCCCATTCTGTCAGGGGATCGACCCGGTATGGGCAGACGGGATCCGGGAGAGCCTCGCACGCCAGGCAGCGGACGCCGCGATCCGGGCAGCACGCCAAGCCGAGAGAAGCAATTCTCAGCAGGACAGGCAAACCGCGCTCGATCTCCTGGACCGGCTGATCAGCCTGCACCCCGACACCGAAGCCCTGTACCAGCATTCCATCCGCCTCAATCAGGCAGCGGGGCGCAGGGAAGCCGCCCACCACACTTACCAAAGACTCACGCGCCACCTGGCCGAGCTGGGCCTGGAACCCGACGCAGCCACCCGCGCACTGATCACAACCCGTCCTGAAGCATCACCTCCGCGTCCCAGAGCTGGTGCAGCCGGCGCCCGCGCCCGTCCTCGTGGTACGCGCATCAGCGGCCGAGGCGATGAAAAACCACCCGAGGCGCCGCGACTGTCGAGACGGTGACCACATCGGGCGTCGAGACGGGCGTCGTCCTTGGAAACGACGCCCCTCCAAGTCCTCTTTGGGCAGGTCAGACCCCTAACGAGCCACCCCAGAGCGAGCCCGACTGTATATCGGTGCAGACAAGCATCCCGATCTCTGGGAACGGCGCGCGGGCCCGCGCGGATTGCAGGCATGCTGCCTCATCGCTCGGTTGATTCTCCTTCTCCTCCTCTGAAGGCCGGCTACTTCCCTCTCCGGCCCTGCGTCGTGCCTCGCACCCGAGCCGGAGGCGGCACCACGGCGAAGCCGGGTGCCGCCGTGCCGCGCCGCCGTGCCGCGCCGCCGTGCCGCGCCGCCGTGCCGCGCCGCCGTGCCGCGCCGCCGTGCCGCGCCGCCGTGCCGCGCCGCCGTGCCGCGCCGCCGTGCCGCGCCGCCGTGCCGCGCCGCCGTGC